>JAGMDK010000099.1 GCA_023128695.1 Phycisphaerae bacterium | reverse complement strand
GCTGGTGCGAGATTCCCATCTCGCACCCCCTCTCGCAGGATTCCTATCCTGTACTGCTGGCACAGGAAAAGGTGCGAGAAAGGATTCTCGCACCAGCGAGATCGACCGCGCGGGCTGAAGCCCGCGGCTCTTCGGAGTTCTCGCGTTTCTCCATAGTTGACTAATCGAACGCAGCACTACTGCTCTGTCAAGCATCGCTTGATGGGTGGCACGGCTGTGTCAGCCGTGTACAAGCCGCAGGTATTCACGGCCGACACGGCCGTGCCACCCATCAACGCAACATTGACAGAACACTACGCTTATTCCCCGGCCTCCTTCGGCGGCACTTTCGACTGTTTTGGCCGTTGTGGCCGCACTGGGGGAGTAGGGGATTGCCTGGGAGCCGGCGGCCGCGGAGGGCTGCCGGGCATCGCGAAGGGCTGCGGGGCCGAGGCGCTGCGGCGCAAGCCGGCCACCTTCCAATCATACTGTACGGCTTGGTCGGCGGTGAGAATTGGCCGGATGATCTTCACCAGCCGCTCGACTCGTTCGGCGAAGTCGGCCTCCTGCTTCGGCGGATCCACACGGATGTTGTTCCGGAAATCCTCCAGGAGGCCCTCCAACTGACGATTTTGCACCGGCGTCAACCCCAACTCACACGTGACCTTCAGAACATGGAACGACCGCACCTGCGTCTGACCGCCCGAATCATCTTCCTCGGCTTCTCCGCGATCTTCGCTGGTCGGCGTCGGCGTCGGCGGCCGTCTGTGGGCTGTTTTCACCTGCGCGCGGAGCCGCGGCAGCTTCGCTATCTGCTCCGCCGTCAGGATTTGCATGAGGCTCTCGAAGAAGTTGTTCTCGGCGGAGATCCTCGGGCCCATGTTCCGCAGTTCGGCTTCAAGCTCGCGGACCAACTCGTAGTTCCCGTCGGCCTTGGCCTTGTCGCGCTCGGCCAGTTTTTCCTGCATTTTCCGCAGCAGCGCGATCTTCTCCTTTTTCGACTCTTCCAGCTCGGCATCGTAGATCGTGAGCAGGGCCTCCACCTGTTGGGACTGCTGCTCTTGGAGATCAAGCCGCTCGCAGATCCAGCGCAGCTTGGCCTCGTCCTCCAGCACTTTATTCCGTGCCGGCGTTGGGCGCAACTCCACCTGCGCCGCGGCGGAAACCGCACACATCAAACCAACGATCGAGAGATAAACAATACGTGTCATGGCACACTCCGCTGCGCTGCCTGCCAGAGTACGGTGACGCCGATCCGCGACGCCACGAAGCCCACGGAAGCCGTACCATACAATCCGCTCGCACCCTCCGCAACCGGAAATTCACCGCAGAGCACTTAGAGCAATTTCAGTATCAGTCCGTCGCTTTGGGAGGGCGAGCCTCCCGGCGAGCCGCGGCTCGGCAGGAGCCTCGCCCTCCCAACTGACGCCAGATGTTTTCTGAAACTGCTCGAGCGACTTTTTATCATTTCTCTCTCTGCGGTCTCCGCGTGCTCCGCGGTGAATTATCCCGGATTAAGGCGGCCGAGAGCGCGAGAAGCGGCATGAGCGGCACGCGGTAGCGCACGCTGCCGATGTAGATACAGTGCAGGAGCGTGAAGTAGATCACCGGCAGCCAGATGAGCCCGTGCAGGCTGCCTAGACGGGGAGCCCGTGCCGGCCTGCTCGCGGCGGGTGTCCGCCGACGCGTGATGAGTGTGCGGACGAGGCCGACGAATGCTCCGACAAGCACCGGGATGGTGTACCCGGCACTCACCAATGCGACCGCGCCGTGGCGGTACTCCTCGACATTCGGCGTCGGGCTCCACATGCGCACGAACTTGACGCCGGCCAGGTGCAGGACGTGGCCGGGGTCTTTGCACATCTGTTCGACGGCCATTCTTAGCAGCGTCTGGTCGAGCGTTACTTCGTCGAGGCCGTGCAACCGCGGCATCTGTTTCAGGAACGCCTGATCGCTGCTGCCGTCGGCCGGTCTGCCGTCCGGGCGCGGCCCCTGGGCGTCATACAGCGTCACGCCGCCGTTGGTTGAGAGCCAGGCGAACGATCCGAGGACGGCTTTGTTGCGCAGTCCCCACGGCAGCAGGAGCACAAGCAGTAACGCCGGACACGGCAGCAGCCTGAGGAACACACGCCGTCGATCAGCCGCCAGCCAAACCGTCAGCAGCCAGAAGAGCGGGATCAGACCGGCGGCGGAGGGCCGGGTCATGATCGCTCCGGCACCGAGCAGTGCCAGCCCGACGAGTGCCCCACGGTCAGTAGGCTCGACTAAAAGCCGCCAGGCGAAGCCAATCAAGCCCACGATCAGCAACGTGAAGAGCACTTCCGTGAGCAGCAGATTGGCGAAAAAGACGGCGAACGGATCAATACAGATCAAGAGACCCGCGATAAGTGCGGCACGCCGATCGACGGCTGCCTCGGCGAGACGATATGCGATCAGGACGGTGCCCGCGCCGAGCACGGCCTGTGCCAGCCGCGCGATCAGGATGCCGGTCTGCCCCAACCACGCGAACAATGTGAGAAAGAGAGGATAGAAAGGCATCCGGGCGGCGTAGCGGCCTTCCTCGCCGAGCTCGCTGACCAGGCTTCCGTGCCGAATCAGATTGTCGGCGAGCTGCCAATGCAGCGTTTCGTCAGAGTATTTGAACTCTGCTCCCTGGCTCGACCACCAGTACACGACCCACCCCACCCGCAGGAGCAGCGCAACCCCGCAAAGCAACCAAACAGGATCAAGCGAACTGTGTTTCACGCGGAACCCCGCGGTTGTGCGACGAGGGGAGTGAGAACCAGGCGCAAGGCCTTCCGCGTCCGCGGGCGGAGTTTGACCCGTTCGTCAATCCGGAGCGGCATTACCCAGATCGGTCCCCGCTGATCGCAAAGGATGCCGGTCCGCGCTCGCACCTGCGGATCGACCTTCTCGTCGCTGAGGAAATCGCCGAGGGTCTTCGCGCCGGGCGCCCCGAGCGGGTGGAATCGCTCGCCTTCACGCCGCCCGCGGACCAGCAGCGGCGGCCGGACCTGCTCGTAATCGAGCCATTCTTCATACCGATTGGCATTACGTTGCAGGCCCTTGATCTTGAGGGGGCCCACGTTGCGGATTTCGGCCCGCAGCTCGAGCCCCAACATCGCCAGCGGCGTGCGCCCGGGACAGGCGACAAAGACGGAGCTCAATTCCGGCGGCGGCCCCTCGTCGGTCAGCGGACCAAACTCCAGCCGGTCGTACTGCTTGCGGACGACCACCGGGCCCGGCAGGTGCACTTCCTTGCCGCTGGCGGGGTCTTCGGCCAGCCGCAGGATCGCATCGATGTGTGTGAAGGCCAGGTCCTGCTCGCCGGGGTTGACGAGCGCGAGCGCCCGGCGAATTACCTCGGCCTGGATAATGCGCTGCTTGCCGAGCAGGCCGCGGACGTTGAGCACGATGTAGTGCGGGTGCTCGGAGATCACCAGCGCGTCGAAGGTCCGGGCGGCAGCGTCTTCAAGGTACGTACCCAGCCAGCGGGCGTGCTCCGCCAACCGCAGCAGGGCGTCCGTTACCTGAGGATTCAATGTCTCGGCCAGGAGGGGCATGACCTTGTTCCGGATGCGGCCGCGGGTGAACTCCAGCGAGCGGTTCGTGCTGTCGGTCCTGATCTCCAGACCCTGGGCGGCGCACAACTCCTCAATCGTGGAGCGGCGTTGTCGCAGCAGCGGTCGCACGACCCGGATGTGGCTCTCCGGCTGGATCGGCCGCACGTCGTGAATCCCCGCCAGACCCCGCAAGCCGGTGCCGCGGCAAATGCGGTGGAGAATGGTTTCGGCGTTGTCGTCGGCATGATGCGCGAGCGCTACTAATTCGCTCCCTGTTTTCAGCGCCACGCGCTCCAGGAACTCGTAGCGGCGATGGCGGGCGGTCTCTTCGAGAGAGCCGCCCCGGCTTTCGACCTCGGCCCGGATGTCCACCTGCTCGCTATGGAAGGGCAGGTTCAGCTCGTCGGCCAGGTCGGAGGCGAACGCCGCGTCGGCGTCGGCCTCGTCCGCCCGCAAGCCATGATGCAGGTGGGCGGGGAACAGGTTCCAGTGCAGTTCGGCCCGCTCGGACAGCGCCAGCAGGGCGTGCAACAAGATCGTGGAATCGGGCCCGCCCGAAAGACCGAGCACCCAATTCAGGCTGGGAGCCAGGAGATTCCGCCGCTCCAGCCAAGCTTGCAACTGGTTTAGAAATGAATCCCAAGTCACAGTTCTACAAGTATAGGCGCATCGCTGGGGAGGTTCAAAGAGGATTCACCGCACCCGTGATCAGCGGGGTGAGGGGCACGATTGTAGGAATGCCGCCAGGGGAGTTAGCGTCAACATAGTGGGTGGGGCGGGCCTCCGTGCCCGCCAGTACGGTCCG
>JAGMDK010000098.1 GCA_023128695.1 Phycisphaerae bacterium | reverse complement strand
CGGAGGGCCGCCCCACCGGGTTACCTACTTTCCTGACGCCCACCCCCGCCAGGATCCCGCCCTCTTGGACGCTTGTCTCGGCACGCCGGTTCGACCACGATAGGGGCACCATGCACAGTGCCGCACTAGCACAGGCTTCCGGACCCGCTTTGTTCGGCTTCGAGCACGGGGTCGTTCTGGCTCTCATCGTGGCGTGTGCCGTGGTATTGTCGCTGATACTACGTCGGATTGCAGGCCGGTCGTCCGAGCCGATTGTACGCCGGGTGATCTGCCTCTCACTGGCGGGCGTGCTGGGGGGTGGGCTGGCCTTCTCTCAGATTCAACAAGCCGCGGCCGGCACTTGGTCCATTCGGGAATCCCTGCCGCTGCATCTGTGTGATATCGGCGTGCTGGTCACCGCCGCCGCGTTGCTCGGGGCCGCCGCGGGATTCCAACCCGGCACGCGCTCCATCTGGCAACAGCTTTATGAGCTGTCTTACTTCTGGGGCCTCGGGGGGACGGTGCAGGCCCTGGTCACGCCCGACGTGGAGGGCACCTTCCCGGCGGCGAGCTGCGTCCGCTACTTCGCGATTCACGGCGCGCTCGTCGTGGCCGTGTTTGTCATGACGCTCGGCTTGCGGATGCGCCCATTACCGGGCGCGGTGCCCCGCGTGTGGCTGGTGACCTTCGTGCTGGCGCTGGTCGTGCTGCTCATCAACGGGGCCATAAACGGTTCCGTGGGCCTCAACGCCGAGCCCGGCGCTAACTACATGTATTTATGCGGCGCGCCCGGGAGTCCAACACTCTACAATCTGTTCGGACCCTGGCCGTGGGCACTCTTGACCTTGGTGTTGGTTGGGACGTTGATATTCATGTTATGCTATGCACCATTCTGGATTATCGACCTTAGACACGAGTGGCACACCAGGTCCGAAGAACATAGTTGTTGACAACACCACGATTCCCCAACTCCCATGGTTACAGGACCCATCCGCAAATACCACAACAAGACCTGTCATACTTACCGATAACAGTTCCGTTGCAACCGGGGAGGAAAAGATCTTGCGCGCGGCGGAAGCCCCGGCTGTTCAGGCCGCCTTGTCCAACCTAAAGCACAATCCTAGTATCTACCGTACGCAAGTACCCTTAGCCGTCCGCTGAATAAGCCCGTGTTGGTCGGGAAATGTAGCGTCCGGGCTCTGTCCCGGACGTAGGAGACGGGAAAACGATATTCTACGACGACGTCCGGGACGGAGCCCGGACGCTACATTGCCGTGTGGCACCGGCTTCCAGCCGGTGGGACGTCCGGGACGGAGCCCGGACGCTACCTAATTATTGCGGCGGACTGTCAGGCGGCAGCTTCCACATAGCGTAATGCGTTATTAATCGCGTTGCCGAACATGAGCCGGCCAGGACCGGCACAGGAAGGGAGAAGGCCATGCGCTGGGACGCATATGTTGTCGCCTGCGCACTCGCGGTGACCGCCTCTTCGACAGCGTGGGCATCCTCCGTGCATGCCGTCGTTGCCACAGAGGGGCGCTTGGCTGTCTACACCGGGAGTGCCGACGGCGCCGAGCTCGAGTTGGTCGGCGCCAACCAGAACACATCCACAAGTCTAAAGAACCTCAGTCCTCAAGAGTATTTGTTTGAGGTCGAAGACCAACGTTACATCTACCTGATGGTGTGGTCTAACCCGGGCACGGCGGGGGGTGTACTGGCGGAGATACTTTTCAACGGACTCCCAGTTCTCAGCGGCGACCCGGCCTGGGAAGTCTACACAACACCACTCCGGCTCGCCGGTGACGCGGCGGCGCCCGGAACAAGCGTGGTGGGACAGCAAATCCGTACCGCGAACAGACGCTTTGCCTGGGAGAAGGCCGCCGTCGACGGTGTCAACGGCGTTGGCCCGGCGGGTCTCGTCGCGGGCCTCAGCGCAGACGCCGCCTGGATGTGGCGTCCGGGCGAGCCGGTTGATCTCACCGTGGTCGTGGCCACGCCGCGGGCGGCCGAGTGCCTGATCTTCCGCATCTCGCCGACCGAACTCTGGCCTGAGATCGAGTTGTGGCACGGTCGCAACGTCGGCACCGGCCCGCTGACGGGCGGCACCTTCAACGGAAACGCCGATTATCGTTTCCTCGGGGACGGGGGCGGCGGAGGCCGGGGCGGTTACGGCTTGCCTTGGGGCGGCCCGGGCGCGATTCGCGGCATCGGCAATCCCTTCGAGGATTTTAGGCCGCCGGGCTCAACCTCCATACCGCCGACGATAACGACGGAAGAGGAGTTTGATCCGCTGCTTCCGCCCGTTCCTGACGAGTTGCCCTACGACTCGACCTCAACGTCCGTGGAACGGTCCATTCCGGATGAGCCGCCGGACGAACCCCCCGTGATTCCCGAACCGGGTACGGCTCTATTGATGCTGCCGGGGTTTGCCTGGTTCATCCGCCGCAGGTAGTCGCGCACCCGTGCGAGAACTCCTAAGAGCCGCGGGCTTCAGCCCGCGCGGTGTCCCGCAGGAGAGGACCATTATGCGTTGCGATCAACCGCGCGGGCTGAAGCCCGCGGCTCTTCTTCAAGATGGGATAGCCGCGTCGATCAACTCATCGCCAGGGCCGCTGCCCCGATCGTTCCCGCGTCCGTTCCCAGCGTTGCCAGGGCAATCCGCGGTGCGTCCGGTGCGATCTTCCAGCTTAGACGCTCGAGATGCTCCTTCACGGGGTCGAGCAAGCGCGGGCCGGCGTTGATCAGCCCGCCGGCGAACACGACCAGTTCCGGGTTCAGAAGATGCCGCACGTTCACGACGCTCAGCGCGAGGTAATAGCACGTTTCGTCCCAGATCCGTGCCGCCAGGGCGTCACCCTGTTCCGCCGCCTGTAAGACGTCGCGGGCGTCGAACGGCTCATTGGCCGTGATTTTGGGTTTTAGAACCGAGTTCTCGCCAGCCGCGACCGCCTCTCGCAGCCGTTCGGCGATCGCGTTGGCCGAGGCATAGCGTTCCAGGCAGCCGCGTTGCCCGCACGGACACGCTCGCCCGTCCGGGACGATGACCGTATGCCCGATCTCGCCGGCGTTGTCGTAGCGGCCGCGCCACAGCTTTCCGTCGAGGACGATCCCGCCGCCGATCCCGGTCCCGAGCGTGAGCATCACCATGTTCCGCACGTCTTTTCCAGCCCCGGCGGTGAACTCGCCATAGGCGGCCGCGTTCGCGTCGTTCTCCAGCACCACGGGCAGCCCGGTTGCCTTGGCAAAGCGGTCGCGGAGGGGAACAGCGACGAAGCCCGGCAGGTTGGGAGCGTGATAGATCATTCCCTGAGCATGTGACAAGGGTCCCGGCGCGCCGACGCCGATCCCGGCGATCTGGGCTTTGCTCAGGTTTGTCTGTTGGAGGAGATCGTCGACCAATCTCGCCATGCGTTCGAGCACGTGCTCGCACCCGAGTTCGGCCTGGGTTTCAATCGCATGTCGGGTGAGGAGCGTCTGCCGCCGGTCGCAAACGCCGCCTTTAATGTTCGTGCCTCCCAGGTCGATCCCGATGGTGTACCTTGCTGTCATGCCGGAGCCCGCCTAACCACGGAAGAACACCAACGTCAGGATGACGAATAGCGGCATCAGAATCAGACCCGAGTAGAGCATGTACCCGAAGAAGCTCGGCATCTTGACGCCGGACTGCTCGGCGATGGCCTTGACCATGAAGTTGGGGCCGTTGCCGATGTAGGTGTTGGCGCCCATGAAGACCGCCCCGCAACTGATCGCGATCAAGAGCGGGATCGGAATCGACCCGGTCGTGGTGGCGACGTTCCCCATCAGCTCCATACCCTCCGGCGCCAACGTGCCGGCGGTCGCGAAATACACCACGTAGGTCGGGGCATTATCGAGGAAACTGCTCAGCACGCCGGTGGCCCAGAAGAAGTGCCAAGGCCGATCCAGGCCGAGTTCGGCCCCCTTGGCGTTGAGAATCTCAATCGGCACCTGCATGGTGATGAAGATGCCGATGAACAGGCAGGCCACCTCGCCGATCGCGACGAAGTTGAACTGATTCTCCACCCGCAGAGCCTTCTTGGTGGTGATCCAGGAGAGGACCACCATCAGGAGTTGCATGCCTTCCCGCATGTACGGCGAGGCGTGCCAGTTGGTGCCGGGGAATGCTTTCGCGGGGTCCAGCGTCGCCACGGCCACGACCACCCCGAGCAGCCAGATGAGGTTGATCAGCCCGGTCACCCGCATGGGCTGAATCTGCGTCTCGTCCAGCGCAATCGCTTCGGGCGGCTCGTGCTTGTAGGCCCACGTGTCCCACAGGAAGTAGATCACCAGCACGCTCCCGAGCATGCACGCCCAGTACATCCACAGGTTCAGCGTCCAGAAGAAATCCACCCCCCGCAAATAGCCCAAAAACAACGGCGGGTCGCCGATCGGCAGCAGGGTCCCGCCGATGTTGGCGGCGGCGAAGATGAAGAACACCACGGTGTGGACTTTCCGCGTGCGCTCGGAGTTGGTTTTGATCAGGAAGCGAATCAGCAGCATCGCCGAGCCGGTCGTCCCGATGAAGCTTGCCAGCAGGCCGCCCACGCCGATGATGGTGGTGTTGACCAGCGGCGTGGCCCGCACGTCACCCCGCACCACGATCCCGCCGGCGATCACGTACAGGCTGAACAGCAGCACTATGAACGGTACGTATTCCGCGAGTACGGCGTGATCGAGGACGGAGAGCACCGTCTTAAAGCCCGCCTCGGTGTAATGCTTCTCGTGTCCGCCGCCGGCCGCTTCCTCATGGCTGGTATCGTGCTCGTGTTCCGGTTCGTGCGTCATCTCGGCGGCATGGGCTTCGTCGCCGTGCTCGTGGACCGCGACGCCGTGGCCGCGGAGGCCGTAATACAGCAACGTGATGGCGGCCAGGGTCAGCGCGATGAGCAGCTTGTTGCGGTTCTCTTCCCACCAGAGGTGCGTCTTCCTGAGCAACGGGAGGATCGCGATGGACAAGAGAATCGCGATAAAAGGCCAGACCCAGAACGGGTGCGGCGTATACGTGTTCGCTTCAGCCAGGATCAGAGACATGGATGTTTTCCTTCATCCGCGACGCCGAGACGGCCGGCATCGTATGGCCGCGCCAGTTTGCAAAGATTTGATTGTATTAGTACTTTGGGCGAATGCAATTACGCAGGCGTCCTCGCAACCGTCGAGGGTGGGCGTCAGGAAAGTGGG
>JAGMDK010000097.1 GCA_023128695.1 Phycisphaerae bacterium | reverse complement strand
CCCACTATGTTGACGCTCACCCACCGTCGAGGGCGATTGTGTCGGAAGGGTTGACGATGCCGGAGTGTGTAGCGCACACGCTGGTTCTGGTTGCCGGGCTCGTGGTCCTCGCGGTGGGAGGCGAGTTCCTCGTCCGCGGGGCGGTCCGGCTGGCGCGGGCCCTGGGGGTTTCCGCGCTGGTGGTCGGGCTGACCGTGGTGGCGTTCGGCACCTCCGCTCCCGAGGCCGCCGTCACCATATTCGCCGCCAGCCGGGGCACCGCGGAAGCGGCCAGCTTGGCCATCGGGAACGTGGTCGGCAGCAATATCGCGAATATTCTGCTGATTCTCGGCTTCGCCGCCGCCATCGGTCCGCTCGCCGTCTCCCGCAGACTGATCCGCTTCGACGGCCCGATCATGATCCTGTCGGCGGCGTTGTTCATGGCACTGGCGTGGCTGACCGGCCGGATCGACCGCATCGCCGGGGGCGTGTTCGTCGCGGGGCTGATCGCGTACACGGCCTTTACGTACTATCAGGCCCGCAAGAACCCGCCCCCGGCCAACGAGCACGACGAGCCGCTCAAAGGCTTAGGGCAGCACTGGTGGTACAACCTCATTCTGGTCGCCATCGGCGTCGGAACTCTGGTCGGCGGCGCGGCTCTGATCGTCCAGGGCGCCTCCGGCCTGGCCCGCGCTATCGGCATCAGCGACCACGTCATCGGCCTGACTATCGTGGCGCTCGGGACCAGCCTGCCGGAACTAGCGACCGCCGCCGTCGCGGCCCGCCACAAACAGCCGGACATCGCGATCGGCAACATCGTCGGCAGCAACATTTTCAACGTGCTGTTCGTGACCGGTCTGGCCGCGCTGACGCACCCGCTCGCCGTCCCGGAGGCGATCGTGTGCTTCGACGGCCCGCTGATGCTGGCGATTTGCATTGTCTTCTACCCGATCGTCTGGACCGGACAGAAAGTGACGCGCTGGGAAGGCCTCGTCCTGCTGGCGATGTACGTCAGCTACCTTACCTGGACCGGCGTGCAGGCGACGGCGCGTGGGAACGTGGGGACGTGAGAACGTGGGAACGTGAGAACGTGAGAACGTGGGAACGTGGGAACGTGGGAACGTGGGAACGTGGGAACGTGGGAACGTGGGGACGTGAGAACGTGGGAACGTGGGAACGTGGGAACGGTCGTCGGGACGGCCGGTACGGGGCCCGGCCGCTACATTCATGTATTGAAGAGCCGCGGGCTTCAGCCTGCGCGGTGCCGCGCGGACTGAAGGCCCTGGCTCCTTAATTGGGATTTCTTATTGTGCCGGTGAAGGCTTCCTGGAAGTCCGCGAAGTCGCCCAGGTCCACATCCTCGTCGGTGTTGAAATCGAAGGGGGCGCAACCTTCAGGATAGGGGACCTCATCCGGGCCGGTCATGCACGCCGGCCAGTGCTCGAAATCGTCCAGGTCCACGTCGCCGTCGTGGTCGTAGTCGCCCGGCCGCGGCACCCAACTGCCGACCACCCGCAACGACGGATCGCCGAAGAGAATCCAGCCGTCGAACATCTGCACGCCCGACGTGCCGTATTCATCGATCATCCGGCACGAACTCGCGAAACACAGCGTCCCGAGGCACATATATGTCTCGTTGACGTACAGGCTGATGAACTCCTGCTGGGCCACCTGCGTTTCGGCCCAATACTGGTTGACCGCGGACATGTACGCGCCGATTGCACCGACGGGTTCCGTGCCGTGCCGAGCCCGCAGCCAGGCCTCGGCGAAGCACTCCGACAATTCAAAATCCCCACAGTTCGAGCCCACGTTATAGATAAACGGCAGCATGTTAGTGTTGGTCAGGGCGTACACGTCGCTGATCGAGAAACCGTTGGGATACCAGCCCGAGCCGCCGGCGTGGCCGTTGTAGTTGATGATGCCACGGCCCTCGTTCAACGCCGCCGCGATCAGGGCGGGCGTGGTGTCCGGGTCGTAAAGCTGGTCGACGTGCGTATAACCGTGTGCGAGCAGTGTGGCGCGGATGCTCTCGAGTAGAGCGATGTCTGCTCCAATGCACGCTCCGCGCCAAAACCAGTCCTGCGCCGTGGCCGGCAGCAGCTCGTACTCGATCGTTCGCTGCACCTGCGTATCCACCTCGGGCGCCGCCGCGGCCGAGAAGCGGCCGACCATGATATCCGGGTAATCGTCGCCGCCCGCCAGCTTGGCGTAGCTCGGGTCGGAGGGAGCGCCCCACGCATACGGCGTGGCGACCTGGGCCACATCCCCCACGAGCAAGACAAACGCCAGGTCGCTGGTGTTGTACACGTTCTGGATGTAGTTCTTGATCGCCACCGCGTTGTTCCCGATGGTCGAGACGCCCACGGCGGTGGTGTTGATCCCGATGCTGTTCTTGTGGTCAACCAGCGGCTGGACGTTGGGCAGCCAGGGGTCATGACAGATGATCAACATCTCGCCGTCTTCGTCGATCTCGGCGGCGACTGTGGGCACCACGAGCATCATTCCCACTGCCAGCGCGGCGCACCCTCTGAGAACCCGACTGCTCCTCCTAACGGTTTTGGAATAGACGTAGTACTTCATGGGGCTTCCTTCTTAGATTAGTACCTCCACACATGAGGCATCCGCCGTTTATTGTACCAAAAAAAGCAAAATGACGGTCCTACCTTGCTGGTGCAAGAAATTGCTGTTGCTGGTGCGAGAATCCTTTCTCGCACCCCGCTAATACAGCCCGAGTCTACTTTTCCACCACTCGGCTTCTTGCGCAGCTAGAGCAACTTCAGAAAAAGTCCGTCGCTTGGGGAGGGCGAGCCTCCCGGCGAGCCGCGGCTCGGCAGGAGCCTCGCCCTCCCGACGGACGCCAAATGTTTTCTGAAACGGCTCCAGTCAACGCGGCCGCTACATACGCGCCGGCGGCGAGGATCACAACCGTGCGGTAGCCGGCGGCCATCGCCACGACGATCGCGGCGGACGTCGCCACCACCGCGGCAACGCCATTAACGCCCCACGCCCAGGGGACGAGGCGTGGCGAGCGTTCATTTAGCATGGTGATCCCCAGCGGCATGGGCATGCCCATGAAATATGCCGCCGGCAAGGCGACTAGAAGTAGCAGCCACGGTCCGGCCAGCTCCTCACTGAGGGGCCCCCAGCCGACCAGTCGCAGGATGCCGGCCGCGACGGCGACAACGGCCGGCGCGAGCCAGATTCGGCCCCGGACGACGCGGCCGGCCGTCAGAGAGCCGAGCCCGCTGATCATCAGAATGCCGCCGATGACGCAGGCGCTGGCGAGGACCGAGTCGCCGAGCCGGCGAATCGCCTGGCTGATCAAGGCCATCTCAATTCCCATGAAGCCGAGGCCGATGCCCGCGAAGTAGACGATCATTCTCACCCACTCGCTCACGCTCGGTGCTCTGATCGCGCGTTGCACAATCGCGCCCTGTGATTTAGCCGCGGTGATCCAGCGGCGAACCGCCACGAGGCCCAGCGGCACGAGGATCAGCACGATCGCCGCCCCGGCTGCGAGCCAGAGTGAGGCGTACAGAAACAGCCGGCCCAGCTCGGCCCGCGTCAGCCACAAGTCGCCGTAGGCCTGCTTCAACGCCGCCACGGACTCCGGCTTGTAGAAGTCCCAGAAGAAGGGGTTGTCGTCGTGCGGCGGGCGGACGTTCATCAGCCAGGCTTCATAAAACTGTTCCCGGCGAGGGGAGAGGATTTCCCGCGCGGCGTGATGCAGCCAATCGACCTGCGTGCCTGGCGGCCCCTGCATCTCGTCCGGCCGATTGACCTCGTCGAGCGGCAAGCCGTCGTACCAGACCGGCGTGAGATTGAAAGCGTGGATCGCCGCCTGCAACGTTTCGCGACGCTCGTCAGTGAGTGGTGTTTTTGTAGCGCTGGTACACACGCCGAGGTAATCACGGACCTGGATCATGTGCCGCGCGGGGTCGTTGACGCCACTGGATTCCAGGGCTTCGACCAATGTGGCGAAGATGCGGATGTTCTCGCGGGCGGGTTGCTGGATGCCGCGTGAGACGGCTAGTACGCCGTCGTCGTTCAGGGCTCGCAGGCACTCCGCCAGGCCCTCGACGGTCGCGAGGTGGTCCTCCGCCAAGCTGCGCATCCCGGCACTCCCCACGCCCAGGCCTTCGAGCGAGACGATCTGAATCAGGTCGTACTGTCCGCGCTCGTGCGTTGCCAGGAAGCTCCGCGGATCGGTCGCGTGAACAAGAAGAAACGGGGCCTTGAGAGAACCCAATAAAGCTTCTCCGGAAGAGCCGCGGGCTTCAGCCCGCGCGGTGCCACGCGAACTGAAGTCCGCGGTTCTTTGGGTTTTCTCACCGCCTCTAAAGAGCGACGGAGAATACTCGCGCAGGAATCTGATGACCGCGGCGTTCGGCTGAACGACATCTATTTCCGCAGCCTTTTGCCGCCGGGCGAGCCACACGTTGGCCCCGCCGGTTTCGCCGAGCAGCAGCACCCGCGGCCGCGCTCGGATCAGCCGATAGGGCAGCGCCATCAAGGTGCCGTCCATCACCTCCGCCTCCTCCGCCGTGCTGATTCGGAGCACCGAGCCGGCGGGGTCTCCGTTGATGAGCAGGCAATACATCGGCGGCGGTGATTGACGCAGGGCGAGGAAGGGCAAATCGTGGAACAGGTCGCTTTCATACAGCTCGACGTAGCCGTGCGGATCGGCCCGCGCCGCGACGCGGCGGACCGAGCCTTGAGCCGCCAGGAGTTGTAGTCGAGCCGCTGCTTTGTGTTCGTCATAGGCCGGGAGCAATCTCCAATGACACCCGACCGCGATCCCGCCCACTGTCAGAATCAAGACGACTAAATGACCGTATGTTATCTTGCGCCTGCTCGGTGGTCGTAAGACCGCGCGGGCTGAAGCCCGCGGCTCTTCACGTGGCGCCGCGCGGGCTGAAGCCCGCGGCTCTTCGTGGTTACTCGATAGCAACACCGCGATGAGCGCCAGGACAAACGACGGCCAATAGGCATGTTCGAGGGCGAACCCTGAGACAAGCAGCACCGCGCCCGCCGCCCCGACGGCGCTGCCGAACAGGTTGGCGGCGTAAACACGTCCGACGTGCGGCCCGGCCGTCATCAGCGCGGCACCCAGAAACGCGGCACCGATCAGAAATGGCGTCAGCGCCACGAGCCAATACAACGTCCACCACCCAGCCTGGTTCCACAGGTCGTCCGGGATGAAGCGGGCGGTCACCGGCAGCAGCGACGCCACGCGCGGCATGACGAGCAAGGCCAACGCCAAGGCGACTGCGAGCCGGAATAGGGCCTTGTCCGGACGGGCCCGCACACGTCGCTCGACGAGCGCCAGCAGCGTGCCGCTGGCGCCGAAGCCCAGCAGAGCAACGCTGATCACCAGATAGCCGAAGTGATGCCAGCTCTCGACCAGCAATCGCCGCATCAGCACGATTTCAAACGCCAGCAGCGCGGCACTGACGAGCGCGACGGCGATATACCTGGCGACTAAATGACCATGCGTGGCGACTAAATGACCGCGCGCAATTGTGCGACAACGAAGAGCCGCGGGCTTCAGCCCGCGCGGTCTTACGAAATCCGAGCCGTCGCAAGATTGCGCACAGTGATTTAGCTGTCCGCGGTTGTTGGGCGGGTCGGCGGCGGGGCGCGTCATTGCTTCTGAATCTTCCCGGTCATCGGAACGAACCGCACCGGGATCACGTTGCGACTCTTGCGCTTGCCATTCGGCTGCTTGGTCAGCACGAGCAGCCGCTGCGTCTCATAGACGCCCCCGACCGGGATCACCATCCGTCCGCCCGGCTTGAGCTGCTCCCACAGCGGCGGGGGGACGTGCCCGGCGGCGCAGGTAACGATGATGCCGTCGAACGGCGCGTGCTCCAACCACCCGTCGTAGCCATCGGCCTGGCGGGTCTGAATCGTCTTGTAGCCAAGCTGTTTGAACCGCCCGGCGGCCTGCTCGGCCAGCGGAGCGACGACCTCGATCGAGTACACGTACGGCGTCAACTCGGAAAGCACGGCGGCTTGGTAGCCGGAGCCGGTGCCGATCTCCAGCACCTGGTCGCCTTCCGCGACCTCCAACAGCTCCGTCATCAAGGCCACGATGTACGGCTGGGAGATGGTTTGCCCGTAGCCGATGGGCAGCGGGGAATCGGCGTAGGCACTGCGGCGTCGCTCGGCGGGCACGAATTCATGCCGCGGCACGGCCCGCATCGCCGCCAGCACACGCCGGTCCGTCACCACCTCGCGATACAAGCCGCGAGCGATCTGCGAATCCACCATCCCGTCGCGTTCGCGTTGCCGATCCCGCATGCGCGGCCGCGGCCATTGCAGGTGACCGTTCTGATCGCGCGTGACGTACGGCGATTCTGTGACCGGTCTCGTGGTCGCTGGTCGAGTCCCGGTTTGCACAGGCGTGCCGGTGGGATTGCTGTCGCGCTCATCTTCAACCTGCTTGGGGTACCCAAGTAGAAGCGGCAGGAGCAGAAGCAAAGCCACCACGATCACAATCGGCGGCAGCACGAACCGCCAAAGCGCGCCAGAGCGTAAGCGGGAGGGCGAAGCTCCCGCTG
>JAGMDK010000096.1 GCA_023128695.1 Phycisphaerae bacterium | reverse complement strand
CCACCCACTATGTTGATGCTCACCCCTGTCAGCCGGGGCTGAGACTTGCACTGCCTGAGCTTGACCGGTACGCTGCCATCTTCACGCAGACAGCCTGATCATAAATGCGAAAAACCCTGCTATTACGTTGTTTCCTGATTACAGAGGCAGCAGAAGCGCGGTGGCGGCATGCTATTCGGTGCCGCCGTATGTTGTGAGGCAACTTCCGTTTTCCCCATTACATGAGGCCCCCCCCAGCCTCAAGGAGTAATAGTATGGCCGACCAGCCTGATGCCAATCTCCCGCTGAGCGGGGTTCGGGTTCTTGATCTGTCCAGGATTCTCGCCGGGCCGTGGTGCACCATGTTGCTCGGCGACCTGGGAGCCGAGATCATCAAGGTCGAACGCCCCGGCAGCGGCGACGACACCCGCGCCTGGGGCCCGCCCTTCTCCGGCGGAGAAAGCGCCTACTACCTCTGCTGCAATCGCAACAAGAAATCGATCGTTATTGATCTTAAGAACCAACGCGGGATAGAGTTGGTCAAAGAGATCGCCGAGGTCTCCGACGTGCTGGTCGAGAATTTCACCCCCGGGCTGATGAAGCGCTTCGGGCTGGACTACGAGACGCTCAGCAAGCTCAACCCCCGCCTGATCTACTGCTCGATCAGCGCCTACGGGCAAGACGGCCCTTACTGCGACCGGCCGGGCTACGACATGGTGCTCTCCGCGGTCGGCGGACTCATGTGGATCACCGGCCCCCAGGGCGGTGAGCCCTGCAAAGTCGGCGTGGCAATCACCGACGTGGTCACCGGCGTTCACGCCCAGGGTGCCATCACGGCAAGCCTGCTTTGGCGCGAGCGCTCCGGTAAGGGCCAGTACATCGATTGCAGCCTGCTTGACACCCAGGCCGCTTGCCTGGCCAACATCGCCAGCAGCTACCTCGTGGCCGGCAAGGAGGCCACTCGCTGGGGCACGGCCCACGAGTCGATCCTGCCCTACCAGGTTTTCAACACCAAGGACCGGCCCATCGCTGTCGCGGTGGCCAACCAGAAGCTGTGGGTCAACTTCTGCAAGCTGGTCGGCAAGGGGGAGTGGATCAACGACCCGCGGTTTGAGTCCAATCCCAAGCGCGTGGAGAATCGTGAGGTATTCGTGCCGCTGGTTGCCGACCTGATCGCACAGAAGACCTGTGACGAGTGGATGGCGTTGTTCGTGGAGGCCGCGATCCCCTGTGGTCCGGTGAACGACATGGAACACCTGTTCACCGACCCGCAGATTCTGCACCGGAACATGGTTGCCGAGATTCCGCATCCCACCATCGGCACCCTGCGCCTCAGCGGCATCCCGATCAAGTACTCCGCGACGCCGCCGGCCATCAAGCTGCCTCCACCGCTGCTCGGCCAGCACACCGACGAGATCTTGCACGACGTATTGGAGTACTCGCCGGGGAAGATCGAGGAATTGAGACAACAAGGCGCGATCTAGACAATTGACGATTGACGATTGTGGATTGACGATTGCGGACTGCGGATTGCGGATTACCGATTGTGGATTGTGGATTAAGAACTGCCGCAATTGTTTCGCGTCCCGCAATTTAGCATGATCGTGGTGAAGGGAGATGATTGGATATGATACGCAGCTTCGACCAACAATCTGAAATCCGCAATCCACAATCCGAAATCCGAAATCCGAAATCCGCAATCGGTAATCCGCAATCGTCAATCGTCAATCGTCAATCCGCTCTCGCCCTGGTTATCGCGGCCGTCGCCCTGCTGAACCTCTCCTGCTCCGACAAGCAGCGGACCTACATCTCCATCGGTACTGGTGGCACCGGGGGGGTGTACTACTCCTACGGCGGCGGGCTGGCCAACCTGTGGTCCCAGCACGTCCCGGGCGTGCGGGCCGTCGCCGAAGTTACCGGCGGCTCGGTGGAGAATGTGAAGTTGGCTCACAAGGGCGATACCGTCATCGGCGAGATCATGAGCGACGTGGCCTACCAAGCCTACCACGGCCAGGGGCAGTTCGAGAACACGCCTCAAGACATCCTGGGCCTGGCCGTCATGTACCCCAATGTATATCAGGTGGTGACGCTAAAGGGCTCGGGGGTGGACAGCCTGGAACGGCTCAAGGGTCACACCGTCAGCATCGGCTCACCGGGCAGCGGCACCGCCTTCATGAGCGAACTGGTCTTGGAAGCCCTGGGGACCAGCCAGGACAGCTTGAACGTACGCCGCCTGTCTTTTGTGGAGAACGCCAACGCTCTGCGGGACCACAGCATCGACGTGGGCGTGTGGTGCGTGGCCCCGCCCACCAGTTCGATCATGGACCTCGCCACCACCCACGGCATCAGGGTCATCCCCTTCACTCTCGACGAACAGAAGAAGGTCACCGAGCGCTACACCTTCTACTCTGCTTATGACTTGCCGGCCGACGTTTACCGCGGCGTGGACAGCCCCGTCCCCACCCTCAGCGTGTGGAATGTGATCATTTGCCAGGCCGATTTGCCGGAGGACTTGGTCTACAAGCTCACCAAGGTGCTCTTCGAGCACAACGACGACATGCGGACAATCCACCCCTTCGCCCGTTTCACCACCCCGGAGAACACAGTCGAACGCGCGCCCATCCCCTTACACCCCGGCACCATCAAGTACCTAAAGGAGATCGGGCTGACGATCCCGGACGGGCTTGTGCCGAAAGGCACATGACTGCGGATTGACGATTGATGATTGACGGTTGACGATTGCGAAGCGTCGGTAGCCGCTGACGGATTGTGTATTGCGGAGCACGGATCATCAATCGCAGGTCGTAGATCCAAATTTATAATCTCAGATTTCAGATTAAAATCGCAGATCGAGGATTAAAAGGAAACTGCATGTGCGATCAGCAATCCGACGATCCACAATCTCCGACTCCCGATCAATCCGCAATCCACAATCGTCAACCGTTAATCGTCAATCGTCAACCGTCAATCGTCAATCGTCAATCGTCAATTGTTAATCCGCAATTGGCAAAGGTCGTCTCGGTCATCGCCGTCGGCCTGAGCCTGTTCCAGCTCTACACCGCCGGCGTGGGCGCAATACCGGACGCGGTGCAGCGCGCACTCGGCCTGGGCGCGATGACGGCCGAGGTGCAGCGCGCGGTGCACCTGGGGGCGATCCTGGCACTGACGTTCATGTTGCGTCCGCCGTTCTCAAAGGCCCGCAAGGACCGCCTGACCGTTTGGCTGGTCCTGGACCTGCTGCTGGTGACAGCCTCTTTGTGCTGCTGTTTCTACGTCGTCTATTATCTGAACGATATCTGCGAGCGGCGGGGAAACTGGATCATCAGCGACACCGTGGTCAGCATCGTTGGCACTCTGCTGGTGCTCGAAGCCTGCCGGCGTGTCATCGGCTGGCTCATGGCCGGCATCTGCACGGGCTTCCTCCTATACGCCTACTTCGGCTCCTATATGCCCGACCTGTTCGCCCATAAGGGCTATGGCGTGGAGCGCATCGCCACTACTCTTTTCCTGACCACCGAGGGCATCTTCGGTTTGCCCATCGGCGTCGCGGCCACCTTCGTTTTCGTCTTCGTGCTTTTCGGAGCCTTTCTGGAGGTCAGCGGCGGCGGGAACTTCTTCATCGATCTGGCGTACGCCCTCACCGGGCGTTTCTCCGGCGGCCCCGCCAAGGCCAGCGTCATCGCCAGCGGCTTCATGGGTTCGGTCTCGGGCTCGGCGGTGGCCAACGTAGTCGCCACGGGATCGTTCACCATCCCCATGATGAAAAAAGTCGGCTATCGACCCCACGTGGCCGGGGCGATCGAGGCCGCGGCCAGCACCGGCGGCCAGCTCATGCCGCCGATTATGGGGGCCGGGGCTTTCCTGATGGCCGAGTTCACCAACACGAGCTACCTGACCATCATCAAGCTGGCCCTTGTGCCCGCCATCCTCTACTACATGACGGTGCTACTATTTGTGCACTTCGAAGCCCAAAAACAAGGCCTGCGGGGTCAGTCGCGGGACCGGCTGCCCAAAATACTTATGGTGATCAAGGACGGCCTGCATTTCATCATCCCCGTCGCGGCCCTCATCACTGCCTTGACCATGCACGTCTCGCCGATGATGGCCGGTTTCGTGGCGGTAGTGAGCACCTACGTGGCCAGTGCCCTTCGCAAGAAAAGCCGCATGGGCTTGCGAAGGCTCTTGCAGGCCCTGGAGCGCGGCGCCCGCAACGCCGTCATGGTTTCGGTCGCTTGCGCCGCGGCGGGCATCATCGTGGGGATCGTGGGCCTAACCGGTCAGGGTCTGAATTTCAGCAGCCTGGTCCCGACGCTCGCCATGGATATCAAGGTTCTCGCCATCCTGCTCATCGGCTTGGCCTCGCTGGTGTTGGGGATGGGCCTGCCGGTGACGGCCAGCTACATCGTGCTGGCGACTCTGGCCTGCCCGGCGTTGATGAACATGGGCGTGCCGTTGCTGGTGGCGCACATGATCGTCTTTTGGTACTCCCAGGATGCCAACGTGACTCCGCCGGTAAGCCTCGCGAGCTTCGCCGGCGCCGGCGTAGCGGGGGCCCATCCGATGCGGACGGCCTTCGTCTCCTGGAAGTTGGCCAAGGGGCTCTACATCATCCCGATCGTGATGGCCTATCGTCCCCTGCTGGGCGGGGCCCCGTGGCCGGAGGTGGTTCTGACCATGGTCACCTGCGCCGCCGGCCTGCTGGCCTTCGCCGCGGCCCTCGACCGCTATTTCCTGCGACGAGCCACCTGGCTGGAAACCGCCCTGCTGGTGCTGGCATCGGTCGGCCTGTTTTGGCCGGAGATCAATCTGCCCAACGACGTCAGCATCCCGGCCTATCTCACGGATGCTGTCGGCGGCGCCTTGCTGGCGGCTGTGATCCTGCTGCAAAAGCTCTATCACCCTCCGGAAACAACAGAGCAGTCCGCCGCAAAAGTAAAGTAGCGTCCGGGCTCCGTACCGGACGTCGGCGTAAAGTAGCGTCCGGGCTCCGTCCCGGACGTCGGCGTAATGTAGCGGCCGGGCTCCGTACCGGCCGTTATCGTGGGTGTATGTTTTCCACTGTTCTACGTCCGGGACGGAGCCCGGCCGCTACATTTTCACGCCGCTATAACCGTTGACCGAACTGCACGCGTTTTTGTATAATGCGGATTGGAGCTTGGGAATGGGTTTCATGTCTACTGAACGCGAGTTGCATTCAAACCAGGCCGCCGGTTTAACAAGCCGCCGCAAAAGTAAAGTGGCGTCGGGGCAACGACGTGAACTCGACGGGCTGGGATTGTATGCACAAAGGAGGCCGGAAGATGAAGGGAGCAGTGCCAATTGGAATCGTTGTAGCATGTTTTGGTTTGTTATCATGTCTCGCATGGGCCGAGCCGATTACGATCACCAACGCCGGATTCGAGATTCCCGTCAACCCTGAGGACCCTTTGTATGGCGACGGGACATGGGAATGGGGTGTTTACGCCTGGGAGTGGAACGAGGGCGTCGGCACGGGGAATCCGGCTTTCGACTGGTTTCCGGGCTGGAACGGCATGGCCCGCGAGCATCGTAATATTTCCGGCAGCAACTCAGGCTATCTGCAACAAACCCTCTCGGCCACGTTGCAGACCGGGATGAACTATACTCTGATGGTGGAGATAGGCTATCGAGAGAACGTCACGGGTTTCCCTGGGTATCTCGTCGAGCTGTTGGCCGGCGACACCACGCTGGATTCCGATTCCAGCTACACGGGGCCTGCCGAGGGCGAGTGGCTCACATCCACCGTGAAATACTGGGCTCCCCCCAGGGATCTCCACGCCGGCGAGAATCTGCGAATTCGTCTCAGCGCTCTCGAGAGCTACGCCCAGGTCAACTTTGACAATGTCCGGCTGGATGCCAGGCCCGTCTCTTATCAGCCGTTGGGTCCTCTGCACATCAGTAACCCCGGGTTCGAGGCGACCGATTTAGTCTACGGCGAGGTCGATAACTACGGCATAGTGGACTGGGATTTCATCTATGTCACGGGTGGTGGCCAGAACAACGGGACCGGCGTGCAATACGCCACGCCGAGTATGTTTCCGGGCGGCGCTCCAGAAGGCGAAAACATCGCTTTCAGCAACGGACTGGGGCACATTATTCGGCAAATACTGCCGGGCGAGGAACTCGCGGCAAACATCGACGAGTACGTCCTGACCGTGGAGGTGGGCAACCGTGATGACATTCCAGGCTTCCCCGGCTACACCGTTCAACTAATGGCCTTTGATCCCGATACGTCCAGTTCAGAGATGCTGGCTGAAGATGTGAACCCCTCGGGGCCCGGCGAAGGCGAGTGGCTGACCTCGATCGTCAGATACCCGATTCCCCCCGAATCGCCGCGCGCGGACCAATACCTGGAAATCCGGCTGATTGGCAACGGACTGCAAGTCTGCTTTGATGACGTCCACCTGTATGCCCTTGACGGCGGTGACTACGACGACGACGGCGATGTGGACCTGGACGATTTTGTCTCCTTCGCCGGCTGTATGACCGGGCCGCACGCCGGACCGGTCGGCGCAGGCTGTGAGGTCTTCGACTTTGAGCCCGATGACGACGTGGACCTCCAAGATTTCGGGCAGTTCCAGAACGCCTTCACCGGCGAAATAGGAAACTCCTGACCGGGCGAACGCTTGGTCACAACGCCAACATCGCATCGCTCAACTCTCCTCAAAGCCATCGGCCCTGGGATCATGTACGCCGGGGCGGCGGTCGGCGTGTCCCACTTGGTGCAGGCCACCCGGGCCGGGGCTGGCTACGGGTTCGCCCTGGCCTGGGCCGGCCTAGTCTTCTTGACCGGCTTTTCTATCCTGTACCTGGTCGTGCGTTTTAAGCTTTCCTGACAATAGCTCGATACGGCAGCGGTTTCCGCAGGTACTCACCTGAAACGCCGCGAAAGATGAGAACATCCGGACGAAAGTCGCGGATGCTCACATTACGGAACGCCGGGCGATTCGTCAGCTTGACGGTGTCGGCCCGGAGGGCACCCCCGGGTCCCAGGAGGACCATAATCGCCGCGAAAAAAAATGCTCGGAACATGACGAATATACTAAATTATAAGTGGACGAGTATTGTAGTTCGCAGAGAGAGTTTAACTCAAAGTGTTGCACAATACGGCTCGCTACGGTAAAAGAAGCATCGGCATGGACGCTGAGGTGTCGAGCAAGGGAAGGCCCATGGCAGCCGATAAACGCAACACGGCGGTCGTAGTCGCCTTGATCCTCTCGCTGACGGTCGGTGCCCGGCTTTTACTATGGCTGGAGCCGGGGGGACGCTATTGGGACGGCAAGACACTCCTGATGGCGGAGCGGGGCACGCCGGTCCAAGAGGTGGAGATCGCGTACGCCTCCCTGGAGGAGGCTGAGGAGACGATCAACCAGCAAGGCCCGGACAGCGTTTGCGCGCTCTATCCGAACGGCAAGCTCAAACGGCGGCTGGGGGGGCCGCGCTGGCAATTGATCGTTGTCGGCTCCGAAGCTGACACCTTGGGAAAGGGGCAGAAAGAGAAATTGCTGGCGGTGCTCGGGAGCTTAAACCATGCGAGTAGTCAGGATCTGATTCGCGTTCGGCTTGCTCCGGGGTTGCAAGAACGCGTATTGCCGCCCCAAGCCGCGGATTTGCGTGAGCTTCTGGCGCGGAAGGAGCTAATAAAATAGACAATAGTGTTCTGTCAACGTTGCGTTGATGGGTTGGTGTGCCACTGCTCTTGAGCAGTGCGATATTCTGGGCCACCCGCCGCGGGAGGGCGAGGCTCCTGCCGAGCCAGGGGTGCCGCGGCTCAGCGGGAGCTTCGCCCTCCCTTTCATGGCGCTAGCTGTCAAGAGAGGGCTGACAGAGCACCAGGCCCGCGGACGGCGGGGGTCGGGCTGGAAGCTCGACGTGCCAAGTTAGTGGGCGGCGGTGTATCTCTCGTGTGCGGGATTGTGCTGCCGTTGTTGTTGGTGTGCCGAAAGCGATGCCGACCCGATCGATTCCACTGTTACCGGGTTACGAAATCATTGAACGGATCGGCCGGGGGGCCGGTGCCGTCATCAGCTTGGCGCGCGACATCACGGACGGGCGCCGGGTGGCCATAAAGCATATCGTTCGCCAGACGCCGGAAGACGACCGCTTCATCGCCCAGGCGGAGAACGAATACGAGGTCGCGCGGCGGTTCAAACATCCATATCTGCGGCGCTGCTACGATATCGTCCGGGTCCGGAAGTGGTTGAAGACCCGCCAGTTGCTGCTCATTATGGAGTACGTTGACGGCGTGCGTCTGGAGGACCACCGCCCCGAGAGCCTCGAGCAGGTCGTCCCTATTTTCAAGAAGGTGGCCGAGGGGCTGCACGAACTACACAATTACGGCTTCGCCCACGCGGACATCAAGCCGAATAACATTCTGCTGGCCAAGGACGGGGGGCTCAAAATCATTGATTTCGGACAAAGTTGTCCGCTGGGGCATACCAAGGAGCGCGTCCAGGGCACGCCGGACTACATGGCCCCGGAGCAGGTCCACCGGGCGGCGATCGACCAGCGCACCGACGTGTTCAATCTCGGCGCGACGATGTACTGGGTTGTGACGGGAAAATGGTTCAAAACACTAATGCCCGTCGCGCCGGCGGCCTCGAAGAAGATCGCGATCGAGGCGGACCGCGGAAACGATCCGCCTCATCAGCTCAACCCCGAGACCCCCTTACCACTCTCCAAACTCATCATGGAGTGTTGTGAAATGGCCAAGGACAACCGCCCCCGGGATATGCGCGAGGTGTTGTCTCGTCTGGAGATGGTGCAGCACCTGCTCACACGCAGCCGCCCGAGGCGGGCGCGCCGGAGCCGGGGCAGCGGCCAACCGGGTTGACGGATCACATTGCCCCGCCCAACAGGCACTTCGGCGCCGGACGCTAGTGGTGTGATTCGTCCAGATTGCATCTTATTCAAGCCGGTGGGGCGGGCGTCCCTGCCCGTCCGTGGCGGGCACAGAGGCCCGCACCACCTTGAATCGTGACGCGGTAATTATGAAACACTACGCCGGCGCGACACTCGCTTCCCCCTTGTTCCTCGGTGCTTCTGCCCTCACACTACCCCCATGTCTAGCGAGGTCTACATCCCGTCCGAAGTGACCTGCGCGGCGGTGCGTGAGTTCACAATTATTAGAGCAGTTCACTTTTTCTTGTAGCGTCCGGGCTCCGTCCCGGACGTAGCGTGTTGTAGAATCCTACGTCCGGGACGGAGCCCGGACGCTACAGTTTATTGAAAAGTGCTCTAGCCGCCTTGAACGCGAGGTAGAGGGGCCGTTCCGGAAAGCGAGCGTGGCATGTCGCTGAAAATCCGCTGTCCGCACTGCCGCCGCGTGCTGGTTGCCGAGGACGAGGTGGCCGGCCGGCGCAAGGCGTGTCCGGCCTGCGGGAGACAGTTCGAGGTGCCCCTGCGGCTCCCCGCAGCGCCGAGTCCCAGCGTGATTGGTCCGAAGTGCCCGCACTGCGGCACCGAGGCGGCTCCCAACGCGCGCTACTGCCATAAGTGCTTCACCGACCTGGAGACGGGAAAACGTCTACCGCTGAAACAACGCCTGCGGCTGATGTCGGGCCGGTCCTGGGCCGCCGCTGTGTTTGCGGTGGCCGTGGTGGGACTGGTGGTATTCGTCGGCGTCCAGTGGTACCGCATTCGCTCGCAGCCGGCCGCCGCGACGGTTGTTCCGACCACCCCCGTGGAGCCGTTACCGGCCACCGAACTCGCTGGAGACCTGCTCGCCGCAAGTAATTCCGAGGAGCGTTCGGCAGCCCTACAGCGTCTCCAAGGCGTAGAGTTGCGGGTGGCGCCGGCGGTCGCCGCAGCGCTCGAGGCTTCCCTCGCACAACCGGGCGACGATCCGCAAATACAACTCAGCCGGATCGCCGCGATCGACCTGCTGGCACGCAACGGGGAAGCACATCCACAGAAAGTGCCGGCGTGGCTGGCAGCGCTCGAACGGTGTCAGCAGGACCGCGCGCTGTACGAAGTCGCGCTGCGCGCTCGGGCATTGTTGGGCGACGCCGGGGTGCGGGATGATCTGGCCGAAGTCTGGCTCGCGGAGCTGGAACGCCTCCTGTTCATCGCGCGTCTCGTGCAGCTCTCGGGCACGGACCGCGAGTCTGACGCGGACCTCATGGCGCAACGCACCCGGAACGAGCTCAAACGCTGCGCCGACGGCTTGCGCCGCTTGGCGCAAGACGAGGAAAACCTGGTCTTCGAGCGCTTGGCGGAAGCCTATTGGGACAGTTGGCAGTGGCTAGGGCAAGGCCCCGGCGACGGATTCGCCAAGGAGTTATTTGACTTGGCCAGCCCGACCGAGGGTACGCTCGAATTCGATCCGGACGATGTTCGCAAACCGCGCGATGCGATGAAGCGCGTGACCCAACGCGGCACTCCCGCCGCCCGGGCAGCCGCGGGAGTGGTCTTGAAGGAGCGCGTACCGCAATACAGCCGCCTGTGCGCACGGATTGCCGCCACCTTGGGTGAGTTGTTGCCTGACTGCGACGCACTCGACCAGCAAAGGCTCACCTGGACCATCGCCCGCCTGCGGGGCCAGGTGTTGGGCCACACTCCGCGGTCCAGCCCGCTGGACGTCACCGCGGCGGAAATCGCCACCGTCCAGGAATGGGTCCGCCCAGGGGTTGAGCCGGTGCTCCACGGGCCCTTCGCGTCACCCCCGCTTCTGATCCGCCGTGTGGCGACGGCCGAACGCCAACTCGAACGCGAACTGCTGGTGAAACTCAAGGGCGGCTGGCTGTCGGCGAACTCGGCGCTCGACCGTTGGCTGGCCGCCAATCTGGGCTGCACCCCGCGTCTGAAGCCGCTGCTCAACCCCGGGCAACGCCGCCCGGATTATCCAGCTTTGGCGGCGGCGCTGGTCATCGTAGCCGTCAGCGGGGATGAATCTTATCGCCCCCAATTGGAATTGTGGCACGAGGCAACCGACCAGCCGCCGTGGGTGCGGGCGCTCGCATATACTGTTCTGGGGAGCTTCGACGCCCGCTCCAGACGTTGGCGAAGCCGGTGGCCGGCGGGCTTGTACCTGGGTGATCCCGCGTTGCTCGAGGCCGGCTCGCCCCACTGGGATCACTTCGGGCGAGTGCTCGCCGCCGGGGGGCCCGTTATGATGCAGCGCCTGAGGGACTTCAACCCGCCGCCGCTTTCGGCCGAGGTCCAGAGTAAACTAATGGAAGCAGCCCGACAGACCGCCGAGCGCTACGGGCCGCCGGGCACGCCCTGACAGGCTCGGCCTCGGCACCCCGGCTGAAGAGAAGCCCAGCATGTTGATCCCCATCGGCACCGATATTCGCACGCCTCGCTTGCCCATTGGGAACTACGCGCTCATCGCCGTCAACGTCCTGGTGTTCGTCTTCACCGACCTCCTGGGTGATTCCTTCAGGGAAGGGCTGGGAGGTTGGCTCAAGGCCTACTTCGCGCTCGACGCCGCCCGCCCCAGCCTCCATCAATACCTGACCTATCAATTTCTGCACGGAGGCATCCTGCACTTGGCGGGCAACATGCTTTTTTTGTGGATCTTCGGCAACGCCGTGTGTGACCGCATGGGCTCGGGGAGCTACGTGCTGTTCTACCTGGCGGGGGGTGTGTTCGCGGGGTTCGCGTTCACACTTATCGCCGATAACCCCATGGTGGGAGCCTCGGGGGCAATCGCGGCGGTGACGACGGCGTTTCTGGCCCTCTTCCCGCGGGTCCACATCACCATACTCGTGTGGGTGTTCTTCATCTTTACGTTTCAGGTGCCGGCGATGATCCTGATCACCTTCAAGATCATCCTGTGGGATAACATTATCGCCCCCTCATTTGACCACACGGCCGCATCCAACGTGGCCTATTCGGCTCACCTGGGCGGGTACGCGTTCGGCTTCGGCGTCTCGCTGGGGCTCCTGGCCATCCGGGCGCTGCCGCGTAATCAGTTTGACATGGTGGCGTTGTGGAGCCGCGTGGGACGCCAACACGGCTGGCCCCGGCCGCGCGCCGCGGTTCGTCCGATAGGGGCGCGGCCGATCGTCGTGGAAGAGCTGGACTCGCGCCCGCTGGAGGCCGTCGAGCTCACCCCGGTGGAGCAGTTGCGGGAGGAAATCGCCGCCCGCCTGGCGGACCGGGAGCCACAGGCGGCGGTCGCGGCCTACTTACGTCTGCTGGAGCTGGACAACAATCAGGTCCTTTCGTCATCCCAGCAGATCGAGGTCGCCAACCACCTGGCCCAAAGCCGCCGCTATCGCGAGGCGGCCGCTGCGTACGAGGCCTTTCTGGGGGCCTATCCCGGCGCCGGGGACGCCGCCGAGGTCCGCTTGTTTGTAGGACTGATTTGCAGCCGTTATCTGCAACAGTACGAGCGGTCCGTGTCGCACTTGCGAGAGGCGCTCGAGGATCTGAAGCTGGACGCGCAGCGGACCCTGGCCGAGGTGGAGCTGCGGCAGGCAGAGGCCCGCATTCTCGGACACGACTCCGGCGATAACTAGGCTCTGTCCCGAATGTAGCGTCCGGGCTCTGTCCCGGACGTAGGATGCGGGAAGACGCTCACATACGACTACGTCGCCGTTTCCGTGGTTACTTCGCCGGTCAGGGCGCCGACCATTACGTAATGGCCCGTCAGCGAGAAAGCATACAGAGCCTCTTCGGGCTGCGGGAAGGTCAGCGGCTTACGCAGTGTCACCGCCGTGAAGTCAGCGGTGTAGCCGGCGTCGCGCATCTTCTGGACCGCCTCACCCAGGCTCATCTCACGCGGCAGCCGCTCGTAAACCGTGCCGAACCACGGCTGCGGCGAATGCTCGGGCGTGCCGAACGCGCCGTCCGCATACTCCAACAGCACGGTCCCGACGTTCGTCGCGGAGATGTCATCCACGAACACAAACCGCCAGCGGTCGATACCTTCGGCGGTGCTCGCACTACCGCTCGACGGCACTCCGTTCGCCTCGATCAGCAGCGAGTTCGGATAGTCAGCCTCGACAAGCTGCTCGGCCTGGTTCATCAAGTGCAGATTGGTTGTTCCCTCTCCGCTGTCCGAAGACAGCCCCAGTCCCCCGCTCTCGCCGGTGGCCTCGTCCGTTGTATCGGCGGTATCCGACGAGTAGAACGGCGGCGGGAACAACTCGAGCATCACATCAGTCCAGGCGTCCAGACAGCAGCCGGAAGCCAGCATCAGTAGCGGTACGGCGATAAGGGCCAGTCCAATAGTACGCGGCATGGTGTTCTCCCTCATAAAAGTGTTGACAAACCACTAATGCTCCGTCAACCCTCAATTGACGGGCTGGTGTGCCACTGCTCTTGAGCAGTGTTTCTTAACGATCTCAGTGCACGCGGCGAAGCTTAGCACTGCTCAAGAGCAGTGGCACACATCCCGATCGATACGCAACCCGTCAAATCAGCGTTGACGGAGCACTAGTCAGTCAATAAGTCCTCACTGGTCCCTTCATTGTTCGGCGGTTCGCCTGTTTCATCCTCTTCGGCTTCTTCTAATTCGGCTTCACTGGCAGTCTCGGTCGGCGACTCGACCGCTCCGACTTGTCCCTCGGCCGCGGCCACCGCCTCGTCGATTTCGCGTTCTTCCTTCTCGCCGACGACTTTCGCCACGGCGACGACCCGATCCTCGTCCGCGACGCGAATCAGCCGCACGCCCTGCGTGGCGCGGCCGATCTCGCGCAGTTGATCGAGGGCCATCCGCATGAGAATGCCCTTGGCGGTGATCAGTATCAGCGAATCATCGTCGGTCACGGCCCGCAACGCGACCACCGGCCCGTTCCGCTCCGTGGCGCGGATGTTGATGACGCCCTTGCCGCCGCGGCGAGTGAGGCGGTATTCGTCCACGTCGGTGCGTTTGCCGTAACCGTTTTCGCAAACGGTCAGGACGCTCATGCCCGGCTGGATCACGACCATGTCGACGACGACGTCCTCGCGCGCCAGGTTGATCCCGCGCACGCCGCGGGCGGTTCGGCCCATGGCCCGCACGTCTTTTTCTCGGAAGCGGCAGGCCATTCCGCCGCGCGTGCCGAGCACGATTTCGTCGTCCCCGGAGGTCAGCGAGACCTTGATCAACGAGTCGTCCAGCGCCAGCGTGATGGCCTGGATCCCGCTCGGGCGGGGGTTTGAGAACGCGGCCAGCGGCGTCTTCTTCGCGATGCCCTTTTCGGTCGCGAAGAAGACGTATTTCTCCTCGAAGGCCTGCACCGTCAGCACCGCCATGTGCCGCTCGTTCGACTGCATGGTGAGCACGTTGGCGATCGAGCGTCCGCGGCTGGTGCGTGAGAGGCTGGGGATGTCGTACACCCGCAGCCAGTAGACCCGCCCGCGGTTTGTGAAAAATAGCAGATAGTCATGCGTCGAGCACACCCGCATGTGTTCGATGAAGTCGCCGTTCCTGCTCTCGGTGCCGCGGATGCCGCGTCCGCCGCGGCCCTGGCTGCGGTAGGTGCCGATGGGCACGCGTTTGATGTAGCCCTCGTGCGAGATGGTCACGACCACGTCCTCGCGGGCGATGAGCTGCTCCATCTCCAGCGTGCCGACCGGGCCGCCGATCCGCGTCCGCCGCGGCTGCTCGTACTTCTCCTTCAGTTCGCGCAGGTCCTCGGCGATGATGTCCAGCACCCGCCGCTCGTCGCCCAGGATCAACTCATAGCCGGCGATCTGCTCGACCAGATTGCCGTACTCCTTGGCGAGCTGCTCGATTTCCAGCCCGGTCAGCCGGCGTAGTTGCATCGCCAGGATCGCGTCCGCCTGCGTCCTGGTCAGGTGTTGATCCGTCGTGGTCACGCGGTCCACGAAGACCTGTGGCAGCAAATGCCGCACGGCGGCTTGCTCGCTCAGCCGCAGCGTTTTGGCCATCAGCCGCTCGCGGGCCGTATCGACGTCGGGCGATTGCCGGATGATCCGGATGATTTCGTCGATGTCGGCGACCGCCAGGATCAGCCCTTCGAGCACATGAGCGCGCTGGCGAGCCTTGCGGAGCAGGTACATCGTCCGCCGGCGGATGACCTCCACACGATGCTTCACGAACAACTCTATGAGCTGCTTCATGTTCAGCGTCTTCGGTATCCGGTTGACCAGCACGATGTTCTGGGCGTGGATGGAGCTTTGCAGCGGGGTGTACTTCCAGAGCTGGTTCATGACGACCTTGACGTTGGCGTCCTTCTTCAGCACGATCACCAGCCGCACCATCTGCCGGCGGCCCGACTCGTCGCGCAGGTCGTCGATGCCCTTGATGGTCCCGTTCTGCACGGCGTCGTGAAGCCGGTCCTTGATGGTCGGCAGCAGCACGCCGTAAGGGATTTCGTCCACGACGATATTGATGCGGCCGGACCTGGTTTCCTCGGTGTGCATCACGCCGCGGACGGCCAACGAGCCGCGGCCGGTCTCGCAGGCGTCGCGGATGCCCTCGCTGCCGCAGATCACGCCGCCGGTGGGGAAGTCGGGCCCCGGGATGATCTTTATCAATTCTTCGGTGCTGATATCCGTGTTGTCCATGTAGGCGATGACGCCGTCGCAGATTTCGGCCAGGTTGTGTGGCAATAGGCGGGTGGCCATCCCGACCGCGATGCCCTCCGCCCCGTTGACCAGCAGGTTCGGGAATTTGCTCGGCAGCACGACCGGCTCCTGCCGCGTGCCGTCGTAGTTTTCCTCGAAATCGACCGTCTCCTTGTCGAGATCGGTGAGCATCTCCTCGGCGGGGCCGGCCAGGCGGGCCTCGGTATAACGCATGGCGGCGGGGGGATCACCGTCGATGCTGCCGAAGTTGCCCTGCGGGTCCACCAGCGTACGCCGCATACTCCATTCCTGGCCCATGCGGACGAGGGTGGGATAGATGACGCCTTCGCCGTGCGGGTGATAGTTGCCGCTGGTGTCGCCGGCGATCTTGGCGCACTTGCGGTGCTTGGCGGTGGGCCGCAGATTCAGATCGTGCATGGCGACGAGGATGCGTCGTTGCGAGGGCTTCAACCCGTCGCGCACGTCGGGCAGGGCCCGGGCCATGATCACGCTCATCGCGTACGTGAGGTACGACTCCTCCATCTCCCGCGAGATGGGGGTCGGGATGCTTTGACTCTGAGGCGTTTGCACGTCACTCATTTCGACTCCCGGTGCCTGGACTTGTCCGGCCGCCGCTTTTCGCCGGGCATGGTTCGTCGCTGGATTAACCAGGCGCAAAACGCCCCCGCCGGCGTTGGCCGTGACAGACTTCAGCCGAATTATACCCGGTTATCGCCCTCGACTACACCACGCAACCGCGGGGGCGTTCGTGTGTGGCACCGGCTTCCAGCCGGGATTGGCCGGACGCTACATTCGTGTGTGGCACCGGCTTCCAGCCGGTGTTAATCCCACCGGCAAGATGCCGGTGCCACACCTTTCGTACGGGACAGAGCCCGGACGCTATTCCTCCTTGTCGTCTGGACTGGCTTCTTCACGAGCTTTTTGCTTGGCATAGGCTTCGACTTCGTTTTCAAAGCCCTTGGCCGCGCAAATAGCAGCCACGATTTCGTCGAACAGCTTGACCTTTTCGTGGTCGAGTCGGAGCTTCTTTTCTTCCGCACCCGCCTTGTGATAAAGGTCAATCCAGCCCTTGGGACTGTAGTCGCGGAATGAGACCATGTCGGTGAACGCAATGCGGCGGCCGTCGTAGATCATCCCCTCGTCGTCGATGACCACGCGTAAGGTCACGGCCTTGTAAAGCCGCCTGAGAAAGTACAGGCCAAACGGGAGGGGAATGGCGGCAATGTAGAACTGGAGTCGCAACTCCGCCTTGCCCTTGTACCACTTGATCCACATCAGCGAGGCCGGCTCGGGGCGGCCGTTGTTTACGCGGAGACTGGCGTAGCCGTAGCGGCTGGCGAAAAACTCGGTTACTACGCCGCCGCCCTCTTCGTGACGTGAGACGGTGGGTCGGCCCAGGAACTCGTGGACCTGTTCGAGCGTGGTGGGTTTCGACGCGACAAGCTGCTGGAAGATATCTTCGTCAGGCTTGTCGCCGAGGTCGTCGAAACTCTTCTCGCCGCGGAACAGATGCGGATCCTTGAGCCTCTGTTCGGCCATTTCACGGTTCTCGTTCGGCCAGCCGATGGCGCCGTCATAGGCAAACCACAGGGAGAAGCCGAAGAAGAGGACCGCGCGTACAGTTTGCCAGTTGCGGTCGGCCCTGGCTGGTCCACTTTCGAGTTTCATTCCCGCCAACCCCTTTCTACACGCTTACACTTCAGATATCGGTTAGGAGGCGTGCTGACTGCTCTATAACCGGTGGCTCGTCCCAGCGAATATGACGAGTATTATGCCGTAGTGACCCGCGTTTGTCTGCGGGGCTCGGCTGGAAATCGGCGCCGCCGACGCTACGCTGTGCGGACCCAATGGAGATTGCTAATGGCGTCACAGGCCGTGAAGAATCGACCGTGCATACTGATCGTCCGGGATGGTTGGGGCGAGAACCCCGATCCGAAATGGGACCACGCCAACGCGGTGAAGCTGGCTCGGCCACCGGTGGATGCGATGTTACGAGACCAGTGGCCGATGACGCTGGTCGCGACGAGCGGGCTGGACGTGGGGCTGCCCGAGGGCACGATGGGTAACAGCGAGGTCGGGCACCAGAACATCGGGGCCGGCCGGATAGTTGATCAGGACTCCGTACGGATCACGAAAGCCATCCGCGAGGGGTCGTTCTTCCAGAATGCTGAGCTGGTCGCCGCCGTCGAGACGTGCTTGGCCCGCGAAGGGCGTCTGCACCTCCTGGGGCTGGCGAGCGACATCGGCGTACACGCGCTGCTCGAACACCTTTATGCCGTGGTCGAATTGGCTGCAAAGCGTGGGCTCACAGAGGTTTACGTGCACTGCTTCACCGATGGCCGCGACTCGCCGCCGACCAGCGGGATCGGTTACGTCAACCAGATCGAGGCCGAATTGCAGCGGATCGGCGTCGGGACGATCGCCAGCGTCTGCGGGCGCTACTGGGCGATGGATCGCGATAATCGCTGGAATCGCGTGGAGCAGGCTTATCGGATGTTGGTCCACGGGGACGCCGCCGCGGCACCGAGTGCGACTGAGGCCCTCCAGCGCTACTACGACAACCCGATCGAGTCGAACATGAGCGGCGACGAGTTCGTCACGCCGACGGTGGTCAGCGCGGACGGCCGGACGCCATTGGCAACAGTGCGAGATGGCGACTCAGTCGTATTCTTCAATTTCCGGGGAGACCGCCCGCGAGAGATCACCAAGGCGTTCCTGTTCGACGAGTTTCCGTTCCGGGCCAAGGACAGGACTGGGGCCGAAGTTCAGATGGGATTCGACCGTGGCAAGAAGCTCGATTTGTTTTATGTCACGATGACGGAGTACCAGAAGTCTCTACCTGTCAAAGTCGCCTTCCCCAAGCCGCCGAAGATGACAAACATTGTCGGCGAGTATCTGGCCGAGCTCGGCCTGCGGCAATTTCGCTGCGCGGAGACGGAGAAATACGCCCATGTGACGTTTTTCTTCAACGATTATCGCGAAAGGCCGTTTGCGGGCGAGGAGCGGGGGCTGGTGGCGTCGCCGAAGGTCCCCACGTACGACTTGCAGCCGGAGATGTCGGCCTACGAGGTGACGGAGGTGATGCTGGCGCGACTTGCGCGCGGGGTGGACGACCTGATCGTGCTGAACTACGCAAACCCAGACATGGTCGGGCACACTGGGGTGATCGCGGCAGCGGTCAAGGCGTGCCGGGTGGTCGACGAGTGCGTCGGGAGGGTGTTCGACGCGGTCATGAAAGCCGGCGGCTGCGGCATCATCACCGCCGACCACGGCAACTTCGAGCAGATGATCGACCCCGAAACCGGCGGCCCACACACCGCCCACACAGTCGGCAAAGTGCCCCTGCACATCTTCGGCGAGCCGTTCAAAAGCCTCCGGCTCCGCGAAGACGGCCGCCTGGCGGACATCATGCCGACCGCTCTGACAATGATGGGCCTGGAGGTGCCGGGGGAGATGACGGGGCGGTCGTTGATTGACGGTGGCTAATCGTCAAGCATGACATCCAGCTTGAAACGGAGTCGTAACAGTATCAACAATAACGTTAGGCCATACATGCTCTCACGACATGGCTAGCGGCACTGTGAAAAGGCCGATAATGCGTACAAACGGTTGCGGTGTGCTCCCAATATGCGACAACCTTCGACAAATTATGAAGTTGGCGTTGATTGCCCATGAGTTTCGATAGTATGATTGATGCGGATCCCCTTGATTGTGGCGAGTACAAGATACAAGATAAGAGAATATGGTTCAGACTGACTGAGGTGAGATTCGTCACGTAAGTGACGCTGGCTGCGGACGAAGAATGACGTTGCTTAACAAACTTACTGCTATTATACCTGATCGATCCCACCGTTCACTGACGCCGGGGGGGGACACTCGAACGGGTGCTGGTGCTCTAAAGAACCTGCTGCCACTGCAAGATGTGGCTCTACTCTCTGCGTTCGGATTGCTCAGTCACGAGGAGTTGCTTCGGGCCACCGAGGAGGCTTACCGTTCTGCTGTCGATGGTGTAACGCGCGCATACATCGAAGGTGAAGTCGACTGCGATCAGTTTAGGGAAATCATGGGATCCTTGATTTCGGAGCGTATCAGTCATTACCTGCAACACGCAGTTGGTAGACTCTTAGTTTCCTAATCAACCCTCGTGAACCAAGATAGGACACACCGAAGTGAGCACAGCGAAGGATGCCGAGCAAGCCTCCGAAAAACCTGACGAACTAACACAACGCGACAGTGGTGAGAGTAATCGCGAGCCTGGCGAGTCGGAAGGGTTTACCGAGCCGCTCGCGGAAGTTTTGAAAGACGCTCCGGAACCGTTACGCCATCGCGTTGAGACTTTCCTTGCTGCATCACGATCTCTCGGTCCGCCCCAGAATCCGGTGCTCAGCAAAGTAACCTCGGAGCACATCGACACAGTATTGGGCATCCACAAGGACCTCACGCAATATGAGCACGAAGAACAAATAGCCCAGCGGCGATATGGGATTGTTCTACTTCTTGATCATTACCGTCCTCGTGGTCCTGGTTCTGATTCTGTTTGGCGTGATCAAGCCAAATCCAACTTTGCTTACCGGTGTCCTGGCAGCAATCCTCGGATCGGGCGGAGGATACGGGGTCGGGTATTATCGCGGTCAACGTGCACAAAAAACGTAACGTGATCCAGCGCGTAGATTGGGTCATCGACCCGACGCATCTTGGAGTCCCATTCTGTATGGTTGATGACCCAAAGCTACGTCTACGGCCGGGACGGGGCCCGGGCGCTACTTTTCCCCGATATCCTCATTCCACAGACCTGGGTTGGCCTGGATGAACTCGCGCATCAGGCGGATGCACGCCGGGTCGTATTGGATCTCCAGCTCGACGCCGCGGGTGCGCAGGTAGTCTTCCGGTCCCTGGAAGGTCTGGTTCTCGCCGATCACGATCTTCGGGATCTTGTAGAGCAGCACGGCCCCGCTGCACATGTCGCACGGCGAGAGCGTGGTGTACAGCACCGCCCGGCGATAGTCGCCCGCCTTCAGCCGACCGGCATTCTCCAGACAGTCCATCTCGGCGTGCAGGACGGCGCTGCCTTGCTGAACGCGGCGATTGTGCCCGCGGCCGACAATCCGGCCGTCTAGCACCAGCACCGAACCGATGGGGATGCCGCCTTCGGCCAAACCCTGCCGCGCCTCCTCAAGCGCTGCTTGCATGAACGGGTCCATGAATTCTTCTCCTCTCGGAGCCAGTCCCCTTTTCAAGGGACTACTATGATCCGCCGCCGTCAATGAAGTGCCAGAGTTGGTTCATAAGATCCCCATCGTACCATCAGCGGGGCACCGCGCGGGCTTCAGGCCCGCGGCTCAGCGGGAGCTTCGCCCTCCCTTCCCTGGCGCTACCCGTCAATCGAGGGCGGACTGCGAGACCTTTGAGGGTATGTACGGACACGTTCCTGTAGAATTAAGCTATGTCTGGCAAACGAAGAATGCTGATCACGGCCGGGCCGACGCATGAGTCGATCGACGCGGTGCGGTATATCGCGAACCGGTCGAGCGGGCGGCTGGGGGTGTGCCTGGCAGAGGCGGCCCGCGACGCCGGGTGGGAGGTCACGCTGCTGCTCGGCCCGGTCGCCGGCGAACTACCTACGGGCGTGCGCGTCCAGGCTTTCGAATCCGCCGCCGACCTGGCGGCACTGCTTGAGAGAGAATTCCCAAGCTGCGAAGTGCTCATCATGGCGGCGGCCGTGGCGGACTATCGGCCGCAGCGTTCATCGAATGACAAGTTGCCGCGGACGGGGAAGCCGCTTGTGCTCGAGCTGGAGCCGACGCCCGATCTGGTTGCCAGGTGTGCCAGTCGCAAACAGCCCCAGCAGCGGATTATTGGGTTTGCACTCGAGGAGCCGGACGAACTGGAGGCCCGCGCCCGGGACAAGCTCCGGCGAAAAGGGCTCGACGCGATCATCGCCAACCCGCTGAAGACCATGGGGGCCGAGCAGATCGAGGCCGTGGTCTATACCGCCGCGGGGGAAGTGATCCGGCCACAGCTCGGCACTGACAGCGGCCATTTCGTCTCGGAGAGTTCCTCGGCAGAGGGCACGTCCGCGGGTCTAAGTAAACCTGACTTCGCCCGCTGGTTCATCGCGTGGGTCAATAAGCTGTCGGTGTCAAGTGAATGTTAATCACCGGTCTCGACCGAAGGCGGCGTCACACGTTCCAGAAATATCAGCCGCATCTGGCGGAAGACGCGCTCGTCCACGCAGCGCAATCCGCGCAGCTCCTCGGCCGGGAGTGGTGGTGACGTCGCTTCGTGCCGAAACACGACCGTGCCGGCCGCCGCGACGCCGGGAGCCAGCCGCTCCAGCAAATCGATGACCCGCGGCGGATCTGTCGCGTCACGGTAAGGCGGGTCGACGAAGACCAGGCCGAAACCCTTCTCAGACTCCGGCGGCCGCATGGTCCAGGCGTTATCGGTCAGGATCGTGCTATGATCGCCGAGGCCGAACTGACGAACGTTCGCCCGCAGCGCGCCCAGCGCCCGGCGGTCGCGTTCCACGAAGACGCAGGCCCGCGCCCCGCGTGAGAGAGCCTCGATTCCCAGGCTGCCCGTGCCGGCGAAAATGTCGAGCACCTCGAAGGCCGGTAATCCCCCCGGCGTGCCATAGCGATGCCCCAGAATATTGAACAGGCTCTCCTTGACGCGATCCGTGATTGGTCGCGTCTCGAGCCCGGCGGGAGCCGTCAACATACGTCCGCGAAATGCACCGGCGACGACCCGCACGGCTTGTATACCTCTCTTCATCTCCGACCGGTGCCGGACGCTGCTAGTGTAGTGATTCATGCAGATTGCGTCTTATCCTGGCCGGTGGGGCGGGCGTCCCTGCCCGCCAGTCGCGGGCACGGAG
>JAGMDK010000095.1 GCA_023128695.1 Phycisphaerae bacterium | reverse complement strand
GGTACGGGGCCCGGCCGCTACATGGGTTCGCGCTACCTGGCCCCCGCTCCGCGGGCTTTCTTGCTCGTTTGCTCTTCTGCCGGCGGTTCCCACGGGACGGCCCTCGGAGAGCGAGGCGGCTTAAACCGCAACAACAATAGCCCGAGCACTCCCAGAGGAACCAGCACAAGCGCCAGGAACTGCGAGATTGTGATGCCGTAGACGTCCAACGGATTGTCCGGCCGCAGAACCTCAAGCGCCCAGCGGGTCGGCGGCTCAATGATAAACAGGGCGCAAATCACCTGCCCATCGCGCGTCCGTCGCCAATACAGCGCGTTCAGCAGCAACGCTACGAGCCCGAGCGCGATCACCGAATAAAGTTGGGCGGGGTGAACCGGCAGAGACGGATACCGCCGCGCGAGCTCGCGCAGCTCGGCCGCACTGAGGTCGTGCTTGTGCATCTGCTCGGCGCCGAGGTTTAACTGCAATTGAGGCGAGCATCCGCCGGTGCTCAATAACGGGGCGAGCTTGGTTTTCCTCAGCGCTTGAAACTCGGCCTGCAACCGTTTCTTCCGCTGGGGATCGGTGGTTTCAACCAGCTTGGCGTCGAGTTCTTCTTTCGCGGCCTGGACCTCGGCGTAAACCGCGCGGGCTTGGTCGAGTTCTTCATCGGAGAAGTAGAAGCTATCGCGTGGAATCGGGATCGCGGTCTGGCCGGCGGGTAGCACGCCGACGGGCGCCTCAAACAGCAGTTCCGGGGGCAACTCGGCCCCGGGCACCTGGTCGGTCCACTGTTGCACCGCCGGCGGGCTGCCGAACGGGAAGCGCACGGCCCAGGGCAAGTCGCAGACCCCGCCCCAGCAGCAGCCGTTCAGGAAGCAGCCAATACGCCCGATCGACATGCCCAGCGCCGCCGACGGGGCCATGATGTCCAGATACCAGCGCCAAGACAGCTTAGACCGCCAGAGATAGAACGCGACCAGCACCACGGAGAAGACGACGCCGCCGTAGACTGCCAGCCCGCCCTTGCGGACGTTGATGACGGCTATGATGACCTGAGCGGTGGAGCCTGCGTCGGCGAACTGCTCCCAGTAGTGGATCACGTACATGGCACGCGCGCCGACCACCCCGCCGATCAATGCCAGGAACCCGCAGTTGAGGATCACGTCGGGATTTGCCTGGGAGTTCGCCGCCCGGCGGGCCGCCCACATGATCGACAGCAGGAAGCTGATCATGAGCATCAAGCCGTAGCCCGGAATGTCCCACCCCAAACCTGGAATCTTGAACAGCACCGGCATCATGGCAGTCGGGTATCCTTCACTCGCTCGCGCCCTTATCCCCGGGGCATCCTACGCATTTTGCCCACCCGGGTCCACTAGCATGTTGTCTATCAGGCGGGTGCTGCCGAAGCAGACCGCCAGCGCGACCAGCACCGGCCGCTCGATCCGCTCCACCGGCTGCATCGTGTCGGGGTCCACCACGCTGATGTAGTCGCTCCGGGCCGGATCGGCCGCGGCGACGATCCGCCGCATTTGCTCGATGACCGCCGCGGCGTTTCGCTCTCCACTTTGAATACGTTCGCGGGCCTGGCACAGCGAGCGGTACAACGAGAGGGCCCGTTGCCGCTCGTCCGCCGACAGCATCGCGTTTCGGCTGCTCATCGCCAAGCCGTCCGGCTCGCGGATCAGCGGGCAGCCGACGATCTCGACCGGCAGGTTGAGGTCGCGGGTCATGCGGCGGATAACCGCTAACTGCTGGGCATCCTTCCGCCCGAAATAGGCCCGGTCGGGCTGAACGATGTTTAACAGCTTGGTGACGACCGTGGCGACGCCGTCAAAATGCCCGGGCCGGCAGGGGCCGCAGAGCGTCTCAGTCAGCCCCGCCACGTGGACCGTCGTCGTGGCGTCGGGGGGGTACATGTCCGTGACGGCGGGCATGAAGACCAGTTCGACGCCGGCCTCTTCGCAGCGCTGCAAGTCGCCGGCGGTGTCGCGCGGGTAGCGCTCGTAATCCTCGTGAGGGCCGAACTGGGTCGGGTTGACGAAGATGCTCACGACCACGAAGGTCTCGTCACGCCGGGCCGCCTCGACGAGCGAGAGATGCCCGGCGTGCAGGTAGCCCATGGTGGGGACCAAGCCCACTACTCGCCCGCTCTGGCGAGCTTCCGCCACTGCGGCGCGTGTGCTCGGGATATCGCGTGTGACTCTCATGCGGCGTATTGAAACGGACCGGCACACACTTGTCACGCCCCGCGGCCCTTCACTCTCGCACGGGCATTTAACAATCCGCCGCAAAAGTCGGCGTCGGCCGGACGCTACATGACTTTTGCGGTGGACTGTCAACGCTTGGACATCTCAAGGATCTGCGCGTACTTCCGCGAGAACAGCGCCGTCCACTCGTCCACTTGTTGCCGGAGCTCGGGCGTGTCCGCCGCCTGGAACCGCGCGCTCAGTTCCGGCGTTGCTTGCTCGTCGAAAGGCGGCGCGGTCAGCTCGGCCAACGCCTCGGGCGGCAGGTGGGCGTCGATCACTGCCCGCCAGGCCTGCTGGAGCCGCACGTGATTCCCCTCGTCGCAGACCGCCCGCACCAGCGGCTTGAGCAGGCTCCCCCAGCGCGTGGTCTGGTCGGGGTCAACTTGCAAGCCGAACTCCACTTGCAGCGGGTTCTGGGCGACAGCCAAATGGTCGGCGTACTTCTCGTAAACGGACGGGGCAATCGGGTAGTGGTACAGCGTTTCGCCGTACGGGGCCCGATGCTCGCGGATCACACCCCATAGGGCCTGCCCTTCTTCGCTCAGCACGTAGCGCACGAAATCCTTGGCGAGTTCGATGTCGGAGGCGGTTGACAGCACACTGATGATGTCGAGCGAGGCCGCCGTCGCCCCCGGCGGATCGATGTACTTGAGCGCTCCCGCACTTTCGGCGGCCAAGGCCATGCCGTCAAAATTCACGGCGAACGTGGCCAGCGCGGTGCCGGCCCGGACCTGCCTCAACGCATCGCCGCTGCGGGCGTTTAGAGCCCGGGCGTTGGCCAGGATGCGTATGATCGTCCCCCAGCCGTCCGCCCACCCTTTGTGCTGTACAACCAGGATCAGGCACTCCAGGTGGCTGCCGCTGGCCAGCGGGTCCGCCACCGCGACCCAACCGTAAAACCGCGGGTCCGCCAGATCATCCCAGGTGGTCGGCGGAGTGATGCCGCGCTGCGCGCAAGCGCGTTCGTTGTAGACGATGCCAAAGCTGCTGAGCCCGGTCACGAACCAACGTCCCTGCGCGTCCCGGGTGGGCGTCCCATGCACGTCGCCGGGGATCTCCGCCAGGGCCCCGCCCAGGTCAACCGCGCGCGCGAAGCCCTCCGCCGCCAGCTTGCCGTGATCGCTGAGCCCTCCGCCGAACATCAAGTCCGCCCGCGTATAGCGCTCTCCCTCGCTCACGCCTCCCCCAGCGGCGCGCATGTATTCCACACACTGCGGGGTACCGCGATAAATCCACGTGATGTTTACCGGGGTCTTCCGCTGCTCCAGGTGCCAGTTCCAGAAACCCGTCTCGAATGTCTCTCGAATGGCTCCGCCGTGCGGGGTCAGAATGGTCAGCTTCCGGGGGGGCTTCGGCATATGGTCCGTCCCCAGCGGGGCCTTCTGCTCGCAACCGGCCAGCCCCCCGAGACCAACCGCCCCGGCCAGCAAAACAACGTACGAAAGCGGTTTCCAGCGCACGGAACGTTTCATTTTACGGCCTCCTCGGTGCCCGCCGGGTACGGGGTGTTGGCAGGCCATCCCGGCCGGACGCCAGCAGCCCCATCAGCGAGCCACCTCAAGGTACCCGGAACCGGCCCCTCCGAAAACCGCGGATCATGATTTTCCTTGTTGACAGCCATGATACACTGCGGGCGTGTTTGTGGCAGGTTAGGTTCAACAAAACCATCTTACTTGGACGGTCTCCTGGGGGTGCGAACGTGAGCCGACAATCCGAAGAGGAATTGGTTGCGCTGGCCAGCGCGGGGGATCAACTCGCGATCCACCAGCTACTTCTGCTGCACCACGACCGGATTGCCGCGGTGCTCGAGCAGAAAATCCCCCCCGAGCTGCGCGGCGTGCTCGCCGCCGAAGACGTTTGTCAAGAAGCATACGTCGTCGTGGTCCGCGAGCTGAGTACCTTCGAGCCCCAAAGCAAAAGCTCCTTTTTCAAGTGGCTCCTGAAGATTGCCGAGCGAAAGCTGATTGACGCCGTTCGGGCCCAGCGGGCGGCCAAGCGCGGCGGGGGGAAAAGGGCGCATGAACGTCCGGAACAAGGCGATGCCTCGTCGATCGTCGCGCTGCTGGAGCAAGCCGCGGTTCACGAGCGCACGCCGAGCCGTTCGGCGGCGAACCACGAACTCGCGGCCGCCATTCAAGACGCGCTGGTCAAACTGGACGCGGACTACCGGACGGCACTGCGCTATCGATATATCGAGGGTTTGTCAGCAGCGGAGACGGCCAGGCGGATGGGGCGCAGCGTGGGGGCCGTGGGGAAGCTCTGCGAACGCGGTTTGCAACAACTCTCCGAGGTCCTCGGGGACGCATCCAGGTTCCAGAGCCGAAAAGCGTGATCGCCGGCGGCTCTGGCGCACCAAAGCAGTCCGCCGCAAAAGTCATGTAGCGGCCGGCCCCCGTGCCGGCCGTAGAACACGGGAACAGGCTCGCCAAGAACAACGGCCGGTACGGGGCCCGGCCGCTACAGGAGTTGTGCGGCGGAATGATAGACAGAGGAGGAGATAGCTCATGGACTCTCCCACCAAGACTCTGTCCGACGATGGAGAAGATGAGCGGACGCGGCGATTGCAGGGGGTGATCGATGATTGCGTGCGCCGCCGAACCTCGGGCGAAGCGCTAACGGATGAACAGGTCATCGCCGGTCATTCGGACCTGATGCCTGAGCTGGGGCAGGCCCTGAGGAAACTGGCCCTGATCCAGTGTGCCGTGCGAGAGGGGCTGGAAGCGAGCAGCTCCGGCCCCCCGTCCACGTTATCGCATCATTTCGGCGAGGCGAGCGAGTTGCTCTCAGACTCATTCCCCGGATATGAAATCACCGGGGAAATCCAGCGCGGCGGACAAGGGGTCGTGTATCGGGCCATCCAGAAGGCCACTCAGCGCCAGGTGGCGATCAAGGTCATGAAGGAAGGCCCCTTCGCCGGACCGGCGGACAAAGCCCGCTTCGACCGCGAGGTATTCATCCTCGGCCAACTCAACCACCCCAACATCGTCACGATCCATGACAGCGGCGAGGCCGCCGGCCATTTTTTCTACACGATGGACTACATCGACGGCCAACCACTGGACCTGTGGATTGCGGATTGTGGATTCAGGGCAACTGCGAGCCCGCCATCGCGCGAGGACGAGCAATCAATCCGCAATCCGCAGCCCGCAATCCGCAATCAACGAACTGCTCCGGTTATTTGTCAAGATTTGCGACGCGGTTAACGCGGCCCACCTACGCGGCGTCATCCACCGCGACTTGAAACCGAGTAACATCCGCATCGACGCCGAGGGGGAGCCATACGTCCTCGACTTCGGTCTGGCCAGAGTTGCCGCGAGCGACTCGGAAGCCTCGCTGCGGACGATGACGGGGCAATTCGTCGGCTCGCTGCCGTGGGCCTCGCCGGAGCAGGCCGAGGGCAACCCCGGTAAGATCGACGTCCGCACCGACGTCTATTCGCTCGGCGTGATCCTCTATCAGATGCTGACGGGCCAATTCCCGTATGAGGTGGTCGGGAACATGCGGGCGGTGATGGACCGGATTATGACTGCCGAGCCGGTCCAACCGAGCACGATCCGCCGACAGATCAACGACGAAGTCGAAACGATCGTGCTGAAGTGCCTCACCAAGGAGCGCGAACGCCGTTACCAAACCGGCGGCGAACTGGCCCGCGACATTCGCCACTATCTGGCCGGCGAGCCGATCGAAGCCAAACGTGATTCGCTCGTCTACGTGCTGGGTAAGCAACTCCGGCGGTACAAATTCCCCGCCCTGGTCGCCGCCGCGTTTGTGTTCGTCGTCACGGCGGGTTTCATCACCTCGCTAAGTTTCTGGGGCCAGACCGTCGTGCAACGCGACCGGGCGGAAACGGCCCACCAGGCCTCCGAGCAGGCCCGCGCGGCCGAGAAAACCCAGCGCGAACTGGCCGAGGCCAACGCGGCCAGAGCCGAACGGAAAGCCGCCGAAGCCGAGGCCGTCAACCAATTCCTGCTGGACATCCTCGCATCCGCGGACCCGATGAACGCCCTCGGCCGCGAGGTCAGGGTTCGAGACGCCCTCGACGTCGCCGATCAAAAAATCGCCGCCGGGGTCCTGGACGAGCAGCCCACCGTGAAAGCCGCCGTCCACTTGGTGATCGGCAACACGTATCGGGGGTTGGGACTGTATCAGGAGGCCGAGCCGCACCTGCGGGCGGCGTTGGAGATCCGCCGCCAAGAGCTGGGCGACAAACATTTGGCGGTGGCTCAGAGCCTGAATTATTTGGCCTTGTTGCTTCGTGACATAGGTAACTACGCCGAGGCCGAGGAGTTCTACCGCGCTGCGCTGGCGATCCGCCGCGAGCTGCTGGGCGACGAGCACGCGGACGTGGCCGACAGCATGAACAATCTGGCGGTGTTGCTGAAAGTCAAAGGCGATTACGCCGAGGCCGAGTCGCTTCACCGGGCGGCGTTGGAGCTGCGCCGCCGGTTGCGGGGCGCGGAGCACGAAGAGGTGGCCGAAAGCCTGGGCAACCTGGCGACCCTGCTCTACATGACGGGCGACTATGCGGAGGCCGAACGGCTGTTTCGTCAGGCACTGGCGATGCGCCGCCGGCTACTGGGCGATGAGCATCCGATAGTGGCCATGGTTTTGGGTAACCTGGGCGTGCTCCTGCGGAATATCGGCGACTATGCCGGCGCCGAGCCGCTATACCGCGAGGCTTTGGCGATCCGTCGTAAGGTACTGGGCAACAAGCATCCGCTGGTAGCCGCCAGCTTGAATAACCTGGCGATGTTGCGGCTGGCCCAGGGCGACGCCGCCGGCGCTGAGCCGCTGTGTCGCGCGGCGTTGGAAATTCGTCGCGCGGCGCTGGGCCCGGAACACCGGCTCGTGGCCGAGAGCCTGAACAACCTGGCGGCCTCACTCAGCCAGCAGGGCGATTACGCCGGGGCCGAGCCGTTGCAGCGCGAGGCGTTGGCGATACGTCGTAAGGCGTTCGGCGATGAGCATACGGCCGTGGCCGCCAGTCTGAACAATCTGGCGTGGTTACTACGCCGGCAGGGCGACTACGCCGAGGCCGAGCCGCTGTTGCGCGAGGCGCTCGCCCTGCGGCGCAAGTTGTTCGGCGACGAGCATCGGGGAGTGGCCGCCCCTCTGGCAAACCTGGCGGAATTGCTGTCCCGGCAAGGGAAGTATTCGGAAGCCGAGCCGCTGTTCCGCGAAGCGCTGGCGATTCGGTGGGCGGCGTTGCCCCCGGCGCATCCCGAGACACTCTCGACGCTCGCCCGCTTGGGAGACATGCTCATCAAGCAGCAAAGGTTCGCCGAAGCGGAGCCGCTGCTACGTGAATGCCTGGAGGCGTGCCGCGACTCGTTGCCCGCAGGCCAGGCGTTGCTCGCCGAGACGATGAGCATCCTGGGCGAATGTATGGTTGGTCAGGGTCGGTTTGAGGAGGCCGAACCGTTGCTGCTCGCCGGCTACACGGACGCGGAACAGGGCCACACGATCTATGATGATCCCCAACGCCGGGCCCTGGAGAGAATCATCCACCTCTACGAAGCCTGGGGCAAGCCGGAGGAGGCCGCCCAATACCGCGCGGAACTCCACAAACTCATCGACCGATGACCGACGGGCAGGTTCATTATCGGCACAGTTGTTTCAGACCCTTTAGAACCACCATGCCGCTCCGGCTTTTTCCTTGATCAGGATCGATCGCAGGTAGGCGACCGCTTTCTCGAACCCTTCGCGCACGCTCATCAATGAGTCTTCGTGCTCGATGCTGATCACGCCGTTGTAGCCCTTCATTCTCAACATGCTGATGAACGGCTTCCAGAAATCGTCCCCGTGGCCGTAGCCGCAGGTGCGGAAGACCCAGCTTCTGTTATCGAGGTCGCCGTAGTTCTTGGTGTCGAGCGTGCCGTTGATCCTGGTGTTGTGGGGGTCGATGGCGGTGTCCTTGCCGTGGACGTGGAAGATGCACTTGGCGTCGCCCAGCACGCGGGCGGCCTCGACCGGGTCGCTGCCCTGCCAGAAGAAGTGCGAGGGGTCGAGATTCGCGCCGATCTGCTTCCCGCACGCCTTCCGCAGCCGCAGGAGCGTCTCGGTGTTGTAGACGCAGAAGCCGGGGTGCGCCTCGAAGGCGATCTTGACGCCCTCCTTGGCTGCCGCCGCATTCTTTTTGGTCCAAAAAGGTATCAGCACCTTGTTCCACTGATAGTCCAGGATGGCCTCGAAGTCCGGCGGCCAGGGGCAGGTGACCCAGTTCGGCGTCTTGTCATTCGGGCTACCGCCGGGACAGCCGGAGAAGTTGATCACCACGTTCGTGCCCAGCTTCGGCGCCAGCCGGACGGCGATGTCGTGGGCGCGGGCATGCGCCTGGGCGAGGTTCCGCTCGGGATGGACGGGATTGCCGTGCACGGCCAGTCCGATGATCTCAAGCCCGCGGGAGCGGCAATCCTCGACAATTCGCCTCTGCTCCGCCTTGCTCTTGAGCACCTCGGTCGGGTCCCACCACGGCGTGCCCGGGTAGCAGCCGACCGGCAGTTCGATTGCTTCGAGCCCGACCTGCTGGCAGTAGTCCAGTGCCTTTTCCCACTCCAGGCCCCCCAGAGCGGCCGCCATCACACCCAGTTTCATCGCCTTGGCTCCTTGTTATCACCAAAACCCGCGGGCGCGCCTCTGCGTCACACGTATCGCTCCAACATGCTTACCCTGCGCGCCAATTTACTGCTGGGGTCTTGCCGCGGCAACACTGCCCGGGCCACTTCACCTTCAGCGGCCAGGCGTTTAAGATGTCATTAGCGGCGAGGCGGCACGCCCCGCGCGGGTTGCCGCGTCACGCCGGGCCCATAGCTCAGTTGGTTAGAGCAGCGGACTCATAATCCGCGTGTCGTCCGTTCGAGTCGGACTGGGCCCATTCGTTTTGTTGCACGTCAGTGCGCGAGAAAGCCCCGGTTTTCCCGGGGGTTTTTGCATGTTTGGGGTGTGTGGAATGCCCGTCCATCGGGGTTGTCAGAGAGGTCGATGACTTCTCCAAAGCCGACGGTCGTGATCGTAATTATGGTCATATATGCGCAATTCAGCAGGGAATTGTGCATTCCTGTAATCAGCCAGTACCCCACGGAGCCCAGGAGGATGATGAACACAAACACAGCGCCCACCGCGGCGAAACGCCGAAACAACCTGGCTTGCGTATTGCGTGTCATGTCGTTGGGAGCGCGCGCTCAGTGCGCTCCAGCACTCCTGTCAGTCCGCCGCAACAACAAGTGCCGGCCGAAATGTGTGGCACCGGCATCTTGCCGGTGGGATTATCACCGGCTGGAAGCCGGTGCCACAAGAGAATGTAGCGGCCGGGCTCCGCACCGGCCGTAAATAGCGGGCACAGGATTGTATATGCGCACAGTCGTTCCGGGTATCCACGTATCCACAAGTCTACAGCTCGGCGCTACGCGTTGCCGGCCTGATGCTCGCGAGCCGCTTGTTCGAGTGCGCGGCGCATTGTCGGGCAGACGGCGCAGACTTCATCCAGATCCTCTTTACGTAACTCATAGAGCGCGCAAGGCGTTACCGTGCGGCAGGTCGCGCTGCGTGGTGAACCGCTCAACAGCGCGACCTCGCCAAAAAACTCGCCGGCGACGAATGTCGCCAGATCCTTGGAGCCGCCATCGTGCTCCCTTACGACGCGCACCACGCCGCGCGCGATCAAGAACAACGAGTCACCCATTTCACCCTGGCGGATTATGATTTCGCCGGAGGGCGTGGTGCGCTCGCGCAGCAGGGCAGCCACCCGCGCGAATTCCTCGGGCGGCGTGTCCTGAAAGAGTGGCACTTTTCGCAAAAGCTCCGCCGGATCGACGTGCAGCTCGAGCAAGGTGTCCTGCCACCGTTCGGGGATTCGCTCGTCGAGCTGCAACAACTTTTCAGCCACGCCGGCCGGAATCATCCCCGCGGCGACCTCGTCGTGGATGGCTTCCCGCTGCGTATGGACAACCAACCGCTCAGCCAACTGCTTTTGCATGGCCCGAACAAACTCGGGAAACTGCGCGGCGGTGTTGTCCAGACGCGCGCGCGCCGCCATAAGCCAGCTCTCGTATTGCGCACACACCTCCCCGACGATCTCCGCGTGGCGCCGCCCGATCGGCGGCATCTCGTCGAGGTAGGTCAGTACGCGGGCGCAAGTCCAGTGGCGACTCCAGGCCCGCTCGTATTCACGGGCAGTGCGCTCGGCGCGCAGCCGACGCGCCAAGCCTCCGCAGCCGGGCAGCACTTCCAATGCCCGCGGCACGGCTTCATAGATTTGACGTCTTCGCGGGGTGAGCAAGGTGCCGCGGAGCAGCCGGCCCTGGTGCCGCATGGCCTCGGTCTGTAACTCGAGTGAAAAAGCCAGGTTTCGGTAGGTCCGCTCCGAGATGTGCCGCCTGCTGAACAGCTCAAAGTAAGCGGCTTTTTCCTGGGCGAAGCAGCGCAGGTAAATAACCCGGCGCTCATGTTCCGGATCAAGCTGCTCGTTGCAGATGATCTTCATCCGGCCGAGCAGATCGTCCATCTCGCGCTCGCAGCGGTCCTTCATCAAGTCGGCGATGCGCGGGGAGAAGAGTCCGCCGGCCTGGAGGTCCGGGATCCGGTCCAGCGCCTTCTGCTTGGCGGTGATCAAGCCCTCCACACGCGCCAGCGCGTCGGACGGCGGCGGCTTGTCCAGCCCCAGCCGATGCACCAGCGTCTCGATCGAAAGCCCCTGGACGAGCAATGTGAACAGCACCGCCCCGGAGACCACCGCGATGAATGTCTCCCGGTACGCGAAGCCCTCCGGAAGTTGCAATGCAATAGCCAGCGCGATCGCGCCCCGCAGACCGCCCCAGTACATGACCGCCTGGTAGCGCCGCTCGACCGGCTCGGAGAACCGGCCCGCCAGCGGCACCAGGCCGAACACGACGGCCGCCCGTGACACCAGCATTGCCAAGACGGTACAAGCCAGCACGCCGATGGCGCTCCACAGTTCGCTCAGGACTACACTCAGTCCGACTAGTAGAAAGATCAGTGCGTTGGCGACATAAGCGAGAAACTCCCATAGGTCGTGCAGATAGCCCGCCACGGACGGGGCTATCTTCGTCCGACCCCAACCACCCATCAGGAGTCCCGCCATGACGGTCGCCATCACCCCGCTGACGTGCAGCACGTGCTCGGCGATCAGAAAGGATGCATATGCGAGGATGGTTGTCAGCGAGATGGCGATGAAGGGATCGCGTTTGACTTTCCCGAGCACAAAGCCGAACACCCCCGCCAGCACGAGCCCCACGAGGGCTCCGCCGAAGAACACTACGAGGAACTCGAGCACGCCGTGGAAGGCCGTGGCGGAGCTCGGGCCGTGTCTTACGGCCTCGACCAAAATCCCGGCCAGCACGAGCGAGGTCGCGTCGTTGAACAGGCTTTCGCCTTCGACCAGCACGGTCAGGCGTTTGGGCGCGCCCAGCTCCTTGAACAGTGAGATGACGGCAACCGGGTCGGTGGCGCTGAGAATGGCACCCAGCAGCAGCGCCGCCGCCAGCGGGATATCTGCCAGCGCCGCGACAATCGCGCCGATGATCGCCGTGGACAGCAGGAGCCCGGGGATCGCCAGCGTGAGCACCGGCAGCAAATTGTGTTGCAGCCGCCGCGCTTCAAGGTTGAACGCGGATTCGAAGATCAGCGTGGGCAGGAAGACAAAGAGGATGACCTCCGGCGATATGCGGAAGTTCGCAAAGGTTCGCAGAAATGCTGGACCCCACCCGGCCAAATGCGCCAGGGCCACGCCGACCAGCACGAGCATGACGGTGAAGGGCAGCTTGGTGCGCTTACAGAACGCCAACACCGCCGCGGCCAGTAGTAATAGAGCAAAGGTGGTGCCGACCTGCGTAACAATGCCGTGCGAGGCGGCCTGGGCCGCGGCAAGGATGTCGACGTAGCGCAGGATCATGGTCAAATGCGACCGAAAAGTAGTTGGTCAGAGACGCGTTATCCTGATCCCGTGCCGCCCTGGAGAGAAGGGAAACGGTCGGCGGCTGCTTTGGCGTCCCGCGACCTTCGGTGACTTTCACGATCACCCATGTTACTGCGAACTGGACATTGCGGTAGACCTGTGGTTCACGAAAACTGTATTCGGCGTCGATTGTGCCGGCCCCTCATACCGCCCGAAAAGGTCCGCTGAATCCTCGTTCCGGAGGTGGATACAGGGAGGTTGACGGAATCAACCAGGGAAACAAGCGGAAATCATGGTGGAATACACGTTTTCGCTTGTAGTCGGGCACCACCTTTGGCTAGGATAGCGCTCAGAAGTCCGGTAAATGGGAAGTGCCGGGGCAAAACGATCCTTTCTCGGGCTGGCGGACTCTGTATACCAGTGCCTGTTAGGGCAGGAGGAACGAGAATGACACTATCCAGCGTCTATCTACGAAGCGTATGTATTCTGACCGTTGGTGCGCTGCTGTCCGTGGCAGGGCCGCGAGCGGCAAACGCGGGGCCGATGCCGCCACTGCTCGTGCCGTTGATTGCCAGTGCCGGCCCGTCGCTGGACACCCCCTCTCGCGACGTGCTCGGCGACTCCAACTGCGATGGAATAGTCAACGCGTGCGACATCGACTACTTCATCGCGGCGCTAAACGATAACATTGCAGCCTGGGAGGCCATGTTCCTGCCCGGCGAGCCGACCTGCCCATTCTCGAACAACGACGTGAATGACGACGGAATTGTTGACTGGCTCGACATGGATCCGTTCATGGCCATCGTTGACCAGAACCCCCGCGGAGCCCTCTCGCCCAACTACGACTTTGATGCGTATGGTCTGGTGGGCGGGCCGTTCGTGCCGCCCAGCGGCTGGTACGTCGTCTCCAACTGTATGGGAGACTCGCGCAACTGGACGGCCGGCGTGTCGTATGGCGACTGGTTTATCGCCATTCCATCCAACGGCACGCTGCCGCCCGGTGGTTTTACGCTGCTGGAAATCCGCTACACCGCGGCCGCCTACAGCCTCCCCGTCGGAGATCACAGTATGTTGTTGGAGGTGGCGATAGATTATGAATACGGCTTACCGGATTATCGCGGGCTTACGCTGCACGTGCTGGAGGAGAATCCGGTGGAGCCGCATTGTGACGGCGGCGACTGCGGCGAGATCGGCGACGCCCCCGGCTGTGAGCCCGTGCAACTGTTCTCGGGCGCGTTTGTCAAGACCGTGACCGATCTGCGAATCCCGGGGGCAGCCACACGCCGCCCGGCGATCAGGCGGTGATCGAGGAGTACTTCGAGTACAATACGGATTTCTACCGTTGCCGCGGCTTCCAGTTCATGACTCGGCACACGGACGGCCGCGGCCATGATACGGTGTGCCAGTACGACACGCATGGCAACCGAACCCAGGTTCAACACCGCATTCCAGGCATTGTGGAGGACTTTGAGTACAACGGATTCGGCCAGATGACCGCCCACGTCTGGCCGGACAACGGCAGCGGCCATCACCAGCGGGACGAGCTGACGTACTACGAGTCGGGCGACGGTCAACAATATGGATACCGCCGGGAAGTCATCGGGGACGCGGGGGGGTTCAATCTGACGACGACGTACGAATATAACCCGGTCGGCCGGGTCGTTCGCAGGAGCGACCCGCGCCAGCATGATACTGAATTCATCGTGAATCAGTACGACCAGGTCGTGCGAGCGACATCCCGCGCGGTCGAGCTGCCCCCCGGCAAGCGGCAACTGGGTACGCTATACGCGCGATACCTTCTATGACGCCAACAACAACGTTGTCCGTGTCGACGTCGAGAACATTGACGACCAGGGCAACTTGCGGGACAACTCGCACCTGACCGCCATCAACGAGTACGACCTGCTCGATAACCTTATACGAAGCTGTGCGGAGTCGGGTGGCTTTGACGTGCCGGTCGCTCAGTTCACCTGCGCCGGCCTGCCGGAGAGTGAGTTCGTCACGACCGAGTACGAGTACGACCAGGGCAAGAACCTCACGTGGATTCGTTTCGGCGAGGCCGTGGAGGGCCGTCAGCCGAACAATGTCGTGCGCCTGCTCTATGATGAGCGCGACCTGGTTTACCAGGTGACGCCGGCGGCCGGCGACGCAGGCCAATCCACGACACAGTACGATTACGACCGGAACGGAAACATAGCGCGCCTCACCAGGGGCTCGAAGACGTGCCACGCGTGAGCGAGTACGTCCATGACGGCTACAACCGTCTGGTTTCCACGACCGATCCGATGGGAAACGTCACGACGTATCAGTACGACGCCAACGGCAATTGCGTCGCCGAGCGCGTCGACGGTGAACTGACGGACGTTCCGGGCCCCGCGGGCAACGTACGTTTATACGAGCAGGCGAGCGCGTACGACGAGATGGACCGCGTCGTGCTTGAGGAAGTCGAGTTCTTCGACACCGAGACGCAGGCCCCGGTCTCCGACGGCAAGTCCAGCACCACGACCGAATGGAGCGACATCTCCGGGGTGCTCCGCCTGAGCAACGACAACGACCACGCGCGGCTCGCGACTTACGATACGGCCAATCGGCTGACCGTTCTCACCGACGCCAAGGGGAACACGGTCACCTTCGGCTACGATGCGAACACCAACTTGACGAGCATTACAGAGGTTGCGCTGTCCGATCTGGGCGACCCGAGCGAGCTCTTCACCACGACATACACGTACGACGGATTGAACCGCCGTATTCAAAGTACTGACAACGTGGGCAACACCAGTGAATTCGCCTACGATTCCCGCGGCAACCAGACGGCGACGCTTGATCCGCTGAGTCACGAAACCCGCTTTGCGTACGATGGCCTGGACCGGCTGATTCAGACGGTCCGCGACATGGATGGCGACGGTGCCGATCCCCAGGACCCGAGCGACATCGTGACCTCTCAAAGTTGGGATGACACGTCCCGCCTGGTGGCCCAGAGCGACGACAACGGCAACACCACAACCTACGCCTACGATCCGCTCGACCGCATGGTGGCGGAGATCCGCGCGGACGGCACGGAGCATTCGTACGAGTACGACGCGCACGGCAACCGCACCCGGATCGAGGATGCGAACGGAAGCATATCGACCTGCACGTATGATCTGCTCGATCGGCTGAGCGATAAGACGATCGCGCCCGCTGCCGGCGTCTCGACCGACACCACCTTTGAGACCTACCAATACGATGGACTGTCGCGCGTGGTTCACGCCGCGGACGATGACGCGCTCGTCACGCGGGCCTACGACTCGCTGTCGAGCCTCACGCGCGAAACACTCAACGGCCAGACCACGCTGAGCGATTACGACGGCGTCGGAAACATGGTCCAGCAGACCTACCCCGGCGGCCGCACGATCACGGGCACCCACGACGAACTGGAGCGGAACAAGACGACTACAGACGGCGCTACCGGGCTGATCGCCGCCTTCGATTATGTCGGTACCGATCGTGTCGCGCGTTGCGACCTCGGCAACGGGACCCGAACCGAGTATACCTACGACGGTATCACGGGCGTCCCCAACCCGCCGGACGACTTCGGCGTAAAGCGGATCATTCAAAAGCGGCACACGCGCGTGGCCGACAGCGCCGTGCTCGATGACCGCGTCTTCACGTGGGACCGGATGTACAACAAGACCCGGCGCGCGGACGTTCGGACCGGCGGCCCGCGGCTCACGCACGACTACGGCTACGACGCATTCTACCGCCTCCGCCACACCCTCGTGACCGAGGGCGACGGGGGTGTCCTGCGTGACCAGACGTATGATCTCGACGGCGTCGGGAACCGCACACACGTCGCCGGGGAACCGGGCGCGGGACCCTACTGGCGCGACCCGGAGCTGCCGGAGCCGGCCGACGAGCAGGTCAACCAGTACACCAGCACGCCCACGGACGGGCGGGTCTATGACCGGAACGGGAACTTGACCTCCATCAGTTGCATGGACACGGATGATTTCGCCCGGCTCAGCGCGTGCCTGCACGGTCCCGGTGTGGTCGATGACGGCTGTCTACGCTTCGACTTCGACAACGACCTGGACGTGGACCTGGTTGATTTCGCGCGGTTCCAGCTCCTGTTCGGCGTTACGGCCGGAGCGGCCGAGATTCAGTATGACTACCGCAACCGCATGGTCGCATACCTCGATGAGTTCTCGGGGCAACGCCACACTTACGCCTACGATGCTTTTGGTCGCCGCCTCGCCCGGGTTGTCGACGCGGACGGCACGCCGACGGAAACCCGCTACTTTTATGACGGCGGCCAGGTGATCGAGGAGCAGGACCAGAACGGCGACACGCAGGCCACCTACGTCTACGGGCGGTACATCGATGACGTGCTCACAATGCGACGGGACGTGGACGGCGACGAAACGCCCGAGGATTATTATTATCACAGCGATGATCTCTACAGCGTCATGCTCGTCAGCGACGCCGCCGGTCAGCCGCTGGAACGGTACGAGTATGCCGACTACGGCGCGCCCACGCGGGTCGGGCTGTCGGTAGTGAATAATACACCCGAGCAGCCGCTGACCTGGGGTTGGGAAACGTCCGTCGGGGGCAACAATTTCAGCGCCTACCGCGTCGACGACGGCCCCTGGCAAGCCGCCGGCGGTGACTACGCGTTCACGCTGCTCACGGACCGCTCGGCCATCGGCAATCCGTACCTCTTCACCGGTCGCCGCTACGATCCGGAGACGGGGTGGTATTACTACCGCACCCGCTACCTCGATCCCGTGGCCGGCCGCTTTACTACCCGCGACGCCATCGGCCTGTGGGGGGACCCGCTCAATCTGGGCAACGGCTACACGCTGGTCGGCAACAATCCGCTGACCCGACTCGATCCGTTTGGCCTGGATGAGAACGACCAGGAAGACGAAGCCGAGGCTGCACAACGAGTCAGCGATGAGGTCAACGAGACCGCCAAATCGACAGACAATGGCTCGACCAAGAAGACCGAGAAGGCCGCCGAGGATGACATCGTCGAGCGTGCCAAGAAGGGGTTTGAGGATGTCGCGCTGGGCGAAATCATCGCAGCCATCATCGAAAAAGGGCTTGGAAAAGGTGCGAGCGGATCCTACAGCATAGCGGGCGAAGGCATGAATGCACTGTGCGTCCTCAAGGAACTATACGGGCTCTTCCCTATTCTTCAGATTAACAAACTCGATCGCCTGGTGAATTACCTTACGATGAAGGGCACTGGTGGCGCTAACTGGCGCGTTTGGTCTACCGAGGCAATAGCCGTCAAAGCCTTCAGAGACAAAGCGCATGAGGGCAAAGCCACCGTGGGCGAGGTGTCGGAATTCCTTGCGAAATACAGCGAGACCGTTGCAAAGAAAGCGGTCAAGAAGGCAAAAAAAGAGGCAAAAAAAGCTAAAAAGCAAGTGGAAAAGGTTAAAAAAAGGTCTCGGAAGAATATGGGTAAACCCATACCCCAGGATGTGATCGATCAGTGGAAAGAAGCAACGGAGAAACGCAGGGCGGCCGAGAAGACGTTACAAGAAGCCGAGAAGCATCTGGAGAAGGTCAAAGGGTACCCGTAATAACAGCCCGGCTGCAATACTCATGTGAAGTCCGGTCGGTGGGAGGTTCGCCGCGTGAGCCTGCACTGCCGGCGTGAGTGCCAGTGACGATCATGGTGATCTCGTTATCCGCGACAGCGTGGCCGCTACAACCCCGAAAACGATGCCTGAAACAAACTGAAATCGGCCAGATCAACGTCGCTATCCGCGTCCAAATCGGCGTTGGCGAAGTCGGTCGGGTTGCAACCGGGGGGCGGATTGGTTACGTTCGGGCCGGCTAGGCAGTCCACGAAGATGCCGAAATCATCCGCGTCCACGTCGTCGTCGCAATCGAGGTCGCCCAAGCGGCAGAATGGACAGGTGGTCACCAGGATTACCGGTGTATCCAACAATGCCGGCACGACGCCACCCGCTGCTCCGCTCAACAACGTGGGCGGATTGTGGTCTCGAAAACGAACCCGCGTGGTGCCCTCCACCTCCAACGCCTCAAACGTCAGATACGCCAGATCCGCGTCGGCCGTCGTCGGCTGCTGCCCGATGATCGGGTTGATCCCCGCCGCCAGGCCGATGTGATTGCCGTCGGCCGCGATGGGGTATTCAAGCGGAATCCCGAACGGGTCGGGCAGGACGTAGCTGCCCTCGACGAACAGCAGCGTGGTGGAGTCAAACTCCAGGAAGGCCTGATACCCGGAAACCGGCAACTCCAGACACGACATCGCCAACGTGACCACAACCTGCTCGCCGGGTTGGAGACACGGATCCAGCAGATCATCGACGCGCAGGCTCAGCAGCCCCGGCTCGGTCGGACAATCGTCGCCCGAACGGTTATGAGGATGGGCTCGGGCCGCGGCGGCTCCCATTACCAGAACGGTCCCGAGCCCCAAAGCTGTCAGCGTCCGTTTGTACTGGCATCGCATTATTCCCTACCAACCTTTCTCCGCCAAGGCTGTCAATCCCTTCCCCGCCTGCGTGTCAGTCGCATCAGGCCGGCGGCCGCCAGCAACCCGAGTGTGGCCGGCTCCGGAATGATGGTAATAGTCGCACCGGTCAGCGTGCCGGTGACGTTCAGGCCTGGAACCTCGCCGTCGATCACCGCCGTGTCAATCATCGGATCGCCGCCTTCGATCAAGATGTTTACCGGCGTCGCCGGCGTCGGCAGCAACGCCTCGAAGAGGAACGTGGTGATCAGCGCACCTTCGGGGGTCGCTTCGACCGGACCGCCAAAGTTAGCCAGAGCCTGGTAAAGGCCATCGCCATCCTGCGGGGGAACCACCTCGTTGAGATCCCAGGCGTCGGCGACCGGGAAGGCGGACGACATCAGCGGCACGGCCCCGCTCTGGTCGAGTTGCAATAGGTCCAGGTACGTCGGATCCCAGTCGAACACCGTGCGAATGGCCGAGAAGGATTGGTAATCACCGGGGTTGTCGGAGACGGCATACAAGCCCACCTCGACCGCATCACCGACCCACCAAGGATTCGCCGCAACGCGATATTCCAAGTTGATGTCGGCGAAGGCGGCGGGCACTATCAGGTACGCGGCCAACAGTCCCAGTCCGAACTTTACCATGGTTTGTTTTTGTGTAGACATCATGATTCAATCTCCAGGGAACAGCTTTTGATAATTTCCGTAGATATCCGACCCGTTGTCGGACACCTTGCAATTCTTCTTGTATTCGAGATATACATCGGTCAGGTCGTACCAGCCGTCGGCGTTGAGATCCATGACGGCCAGTTCGCCATATCCCATGCTCAGCAACTCCTTGACCAGGATACTGGTACGCGGTCTGTCGCCTTGGATGGACACTAGTCCACAGCAGGCGGCTTCGTGCTCGAGCCAGAAGTTGATCTGGACGAAGGAGAAGTCCTCTTCCAGGACCCACCCATCGCCGCTGAAGTCTACATGGAAAGGCAACGTCGTACAGTTGGTGTCGGCGCCCGGGAAGTCTCCGTAACGGATGGCCCATTGCCCGAAGTCGATGATGTCGACGAAAGCGTCGTCGTTGACGTTGCCGCCGAGCAGTGAGTCGTCGCCGCCGCCGCCGGTCTGGTCCGTGAAGTCCGCCACGTACCGCGGGCCCACGATGCCGAAGTCGTCCGTGTCGGTCTTCCGCAGCGTGTGCAGCCGGTCGCGGGCCATGCAGCAGTGGTATTCGCCCGGCACGATCGGTATGAGCGCGTTCGCGAAGCCACCGTTGAAGGCCAGCACCGCCTCGACCACCTGCGTGTCCAGCGTGTCGCAGTTCACCAACTCGAAGGTAATGCAGCGGGTGAACGGCCCCGCAGTGACGGCGCCGGCGAGCTGCACGTTCACCGCCAACTCAGCCGGGTAGTTGACTATGACGGTCTGCACGCACTGGCTGGCGTTGCCGCAATCGTCGGTCGCCGTCCAGGTGATGGTGATCGGCGAGTCGGCCAGGCAGAACGGCGCGTTCAGATAGATGTCCGGCTCCTGATCGCTGCGATCCCAGGTGAGGCTCACGTGGGTGTCGCAGTTGTCGGTCGCGGTCGCCAGACCCGGATCGGTGTCGTTGCAGCCGCCCGCTTCCGACAACAGATTTAGGTCCGCCGGGCACGTGAGGACCGGCTCGCTCACATCGACCGTGATCTGCGGCAGGTCCACCAGCGTAAGCGTGCCGGCGGGGACGTCGTAATTGTTGTAGGCTTCATCCGTCAGACGCGTGGGCGGCTCGTGCGAGCGGAAAGTGATCAAACCCGAGGTCACGCAGGCGTCCCCGATCGGCGTGAACGTCAATATCGCCATGGTACCGGCGGTAATCCCCGGCATCGGTGAACTAGGATCGGTGCCGACCGCGTAGTCGATCGTCCCGGCGATCTCATCAACCGCTTCGTAGATCTCTTCGACAATCAATCCACCGCCCGGCTCGGCACTGAGGAAGTCCAGCACGGCCGGGTCGTACTGGAGCGTGAACTGCCCGCCGAGGATGTCGGGACATTCGGCGGCGTAGTTAGTCAGCTCGACGTGGACGATGAGCAACTCACCGGCGTTGACACAGGTATCCTGCGGCACCAGCTCGAGCCGCGGAATCGACGTGCAATCGCGGTCGCTATGGCCCGCGGCGGCCGGAGGCGGCGTCGCCAATCCGTCCGGGGGCACCACCCGCGGCGTAAGGCCGGTGGTGGCCGCGGAAGGGCTTTGCATGGCCCAGGTGGTGGCCGTGAGCGCCAGAACGACCGCGATGATTGTCATGCGTGTCACCTTCTTCCTCCTTCTTTCTTCTCCAACAGGTTCGCGTGGGTCGAGAGGGCGAGGCTCCTGCCGAGCCACAGGCGTTCGTCGGGAGGGCGAGGCTCCCGCCG
>JAGMDK010000094.1 GCA_023128695.1 Phycisphaerae bacterium | reverse complement strand
CGATGGCGGCCGCGGAGGGCCGCCCCACCAATTTACCCACTTTCCTGACGCCCACCCGCGAACACCGGAGTGTCACGCACAACTATCAGACGGGACAATAATGGTTATAATGTTACGTTTGCTATGTGCCCGGCACTCAAAGGCGGAAACTGGCCCTGAAAACCAGACCAGCCTGTTTCGAGATCCAATGGCTAGACGGATTATTCTCTCCGTGGTGTTAGTGACGGTGGTGTTGGCCGTCGGCGTTGGGGGACATGGTCTCTTGCTGGCCCTGAAAGCGAAGCCGGAAGCGATCAAGCCCGACAGCCCGGTACTAACGGTGAATGCGATCAAGCTTGAGCCGGTGACCGTCGTGGCGCCGGTGGAGGGATTCGGCACGGCCCGCGCCGATCGCCTCGCGGTGATCGGCTCCCAAGTGGCGGGTCTGGTCGTGGAACTCGGGGAGGGTCTCCACGATGGGACCTCCTTCAAAGAGGGGGCCCTGCTCGTGCGGATCGACGCGCGCGAGTATCAAGCCCATCTCCAGCGAGCCCGCAGCCAGCTTGCCGCCGACCAGGCCGCCCTGGAGCAGATCGACATCGAGGAAGAGAACCTCAAACGCATGATTGGGACCTCCACCAGCGAGCTGGAAGTCGCGCAGCGGGAATACAGCCGCATACGCGACCTGCTCGAGGCCGGCACTTCCAGCGTCCGCGAGCTCGACGCCGCTCGGGTAGTCCTGAAGCGGGCCCGGCGGGGATTGCAGGAACTGGAGCGGCAGTTGGCCGTGGTGCCCAAGCTACGCGAGCAGCAACGGGCGACGTGTGAGCTGCGGCGGGCGGAAGTGACCCTGACGGAGCTGAACGTCGAGCGGTGCGAGATCGTCGCCCCGTTCTCCGGCCGCGTGGAACAAATCCGCGTCGAGGCCGGCGAGCAAGTCGTTCCCGGGCAGCAGTTGCTGACGCTGTTGGATCCGGACCTGATCGAAGTGCCGCTCGAGCTGGCCGTCTCGCTGAGGGAGCGCGTCCGGGCGGGAACGCCCGCGCGGCTGATGCTAGAGAGCAATCCCGGGGCGATCTGGACGGGGCGCGTGGCCCGGCTTTCACCCAGCGCGGACGAAATGACACGCACTTTCTCGCTCTACATCGAAGTGTCGAACAAGGAGCAATCCGAGCCGCTGATGCCGGGCATGTTCGTCCAGGCTCGCATCGACGGGCCGACGCTGACCGACGTGCTGCTCGTGCCGCGGGCGGCGGTCCGCCGACAACGTGTTTTCATCTGCGAGGACAACCGGGCCTACGCCCGCGAGGTTCAGATTGATCAGCACCTGTACGAGCGCACCGTGATCAGCGGCCTGTCGCCCGGGCAGGTTGTCATCACGAGCAATCTGGACGCATTGTACGACGGCGCCCCGGTGAACCCGATCGTGGAGAGTAGCCCGTCGGCACCGTCGTCGGCACCAGCGAGATAGCTGACTGCTGAAAGCTGATAGCTGACCGCTGAAAGCTGACCGCTGAAAGCCAATATATGTCCATCCCAAAATTCAGCGTCGAAAATCCCGTGCTGGTGAACATGCTGATGGTGGCCATTCTGGTCGCCGGGGTGTACACCGCGCTGACGCTGACGCGCGAGATGTTCCCGGAGTCGCGGCCCAATCAGGTGTTGATCTCGACCGTTTATCCCGGGGCCACGCCGGAGGAGGTCGAGAAGGGCATCGCGATCCGCATCGAGGAGGAAATCAAGGACATCGAGTTCATCGACAAGCTCGAGACGCGCATCTCGGAAGGGCTGAGCGTGATCCTGGTCTCGCTGACCAACGACGTGACGGACGTCGCTCAGAAGGTGAACGAGTTCAAGTCGGCGATCGACGCCATCCCGCGCGACGAGTTCCCTGAAGAAGCCGAGGAGACCCGTGTGGTCGAGTTCGAGCCGCGCCTGCCGGTGATCTCGGTGGCGATTTACGGCGACGTGGACGAGGCGACCCTCAAGGCCGCCGGTCGTCGGCTGCGCGACGATTTGCTACTCTTGCCGGATATTACGGACGTCGCGTTGGACGGCATCCGCAAGGACGAGCTGACCGTCGAGGTCGAACCCGAGAAACTGATCGAGTATCACCTCTCGCTGGCCGCGATCACCGACGCCATCCGCCGCACGAACCTTGATTTACCCGGCGGGCAGTTGAAAACCGTGGAGCAGAACGTCGCCCTGCGTACGCTGGGTGAGACGGACGAGGTCGAGCGCATCGCCGACACGATCCTCATTTCAGGCACCACGGCGGGGGCTCAAGCAGCGACAATATCACGGCCAGGCATGGGCCTGTCTGCCGGCGACTCCACGGCCGGCCGGATCGTCCGTGTCCGCGACGTCGGCCGAGTAATCGACGGGTTCGAAGACAGCGACATGCGCGGCCGTTTCAACGGTCAACGGGGCGTCAATCTCACTATCTACAAGACCGGCGACCAAGACGCGATCGAGATTGCCACCCGCGTCAAAACGTTCGTCGCGGCCAAGCGCGGCGAGCCGCCGCCGTCGGACTGGGTGACCAAGCTGGGTCTCAAGCCCGAGGTGCAACGCATTTACCAGCAGTCGCGCAACGACCCCTATCCGGCGGGTTTGACCCTGGCACTGCACAGTGACCTCTCCCGCTACATCATCGACCGTCTCAAACTGCTCCAGCGCAACGGGGCCTGGGGCCTATCGCTTGTTTTCCTGTCGCTGCTGCTGACCCTGAATTGGCGTGTCGCCTTCTGGGTCATGATGGGTTTGGTGTTGTCCATCTGCGGCGGGGTCTTGCTGATGACACTACTTGGCGCGACCTTGAACCTGATCAGCATGTTCGGGCTGATCGTCGTGCTCGGTTTGATTGTTGACGACGCCATCGTGGTTGGTGAAAACATCTACGCCCGCGTCGAACGGGGCGAGCCGCCGCGGCTGGCCGCGGTGCGGGGGGCCGAAGAAGTCACCTGGCCGGTGCTCGTCGCGGTGGCGACCACGATCGGGGCGTTCTTCCCGCTGTTGTTCATTGAAGGACGCATCGGCGATTTCATGGGTGTGCTGCCGATCGTCGTAATGTCGGCCCTGCTGATCTCGCTGATCGAGGCGCTGATGATCCTGCCGTCGCACATGGCGGACACGCTCAAGCCGGTTCGGCGAGACCTGAGCTCGGCCCCGCCGCGAAACCGGCTCGCCCGGCTCATCCGTCCGATTCGTCAGAAACAACACCAGTTCTTCGGTGCGGTCGTAGCTGTCCAATATGAGCGTTTCCTGCGGAAAGCAACCCGCTACCGGTACGTCACGTTGGCGAGCGCCGTCGCGGCCTTGCTGATCTCACTCGGGTTGGTCAGGGGCGGGCACGTCGAGTTCGTCTTTATGACGAAGATGGATTCGGAAACGGTCTTGGTCAACCTGGAGATGCCGGTAGGAACACCCGCCGACCAGACCGAAAACACGCTGCGCGTCATCGAGAATGCGATTCTCGACCGCGAGCGGTTCCCCGAGGTCAACTCCAGCTACGCGCTCGTCGGCACCCAGCTCCAGGCCGACGAAGGCGGCACCATCGCGACTTCCCGTTCGCACCTCGGCCAGATCATCATCGAGCTCTCCCCCGTCGATCAGCGCACCCGCAACAGCGACGAGATCACCGCGGCGATGCGGCAGAACACCAGTAACATAGCCGGCGTCAACTCTTTGAAGTATCAGACTATGCAGGGCGGCCCGGCCGGCGCGGAAATTGAAATCGAAGTGACCTCCGAACGCATCGCCGACATCCTGTCCGCGATCAACGTGCTGAAGGAGAAGCTCGCCACCAAACCCGGAGTGCACGATATCGACGATGACTACGAGGCAGGCCGCCGCGAGTTGCAGCTCACCCTGCTCGAGTCCGCCCGCCCGCTGGGATTGACGACGCAGTCGCTGGCGACCGAGGTGCGCGGCGCGTTCTACGGCCTCGAAGCCCGCACACTCCAACGCGACCGCGAGGACGTCGATATCCGCGTGCGCTTCCCCGAAGATCGGCGAAACAACATCTACGAACTCGAAGCCATGCGCATCGCCACGCCCCGGGGCGGTATGGTCCCGCTCTCCGAGGTCGCGCGAATCGACGATGCGGAAGGGACGGCCTCGATCCGGCGCATCGATCAACGCCGCGCCCTTGTCGTGCGTGCGGACGTGGATCAGAGCCAGAACAACGCGGAGCGAATTATCGCCGAAATGGCGCCGGCGGTTTCAGACCTGGAGCGCAACCACTCCGGCCTGCGGATCGCGTTTGCCGGCAATAAGCGCGAAACCAACAAGTCGCTCGTCTCGCTACGGCGTGATTTCATGATCGCCATACTGATCATCTTTGTGATGTTGGCGGGGCTGTTCAAAAGCTATGTTCACCCGCTGGTTGTGCTGGCGGCCGTGCCTTTCGGGGTCACCGGCGCGATCGTGGGGCATTATCTGATGGGCTACTCGATGACTATCCTCTCGATGATCGGGCTCGTGGCCCTAACCGGCATCGTCGTCAACGACGCGCTGATCCTGGTGGACTTTATCAAGAAAGAGCTGGCCGCGGGCCTGCCGACCATCGAGGCGGTCATCTCGGCCGGCCGCCGGCGTTTGCGACCAATCATCCTGACCTCGTTGACGACGATCCTCGGGCTGGCACCCCTGATGCTGGAACAGTCGTTTCAAGCCCGCTTCCTGATTCCGATGGCCATTTCGATCAGCTTCGGCCTGATCTTCGCGACGGTGCTCACGCTCGTCGTCGTCCCGGCGCTGTATTTGATCGTGGAAGATCTGCGAGCGGCAGCCCACTGGCTCTGGTTTGGCACGGCCCAGGTGCCGACGCCGACCTCGGCGTCAGAAGCATAACAGCGAGGGTGCCCCGAAGAGCCGCGGGCTTCAGCCCGCGCGGTGCCCCGAAGAGCCACGGGCTTCAGCCCGCGCGGTGTTCCCCCGCAAAATGCGTTTTCTGAACACCACCCCCAACCCCACGCACGACGCGTAGAGCACGAATTGCACCACCGCGCGGACCATGGCCGTGTAAGCCGCGCCGCGGACCGGGGTGTCGCCCGGGATGAGCAATACCGCGGCAATCACGGTGGCAGCCAGCGTGATGACCTGTACGGGCACCTGCACCCAGAAGAGTCGCATCTGGGTGGTCGTGGCTCCAAAGAGGTTCGTGAGCAAAGCCAGGCAATGGGCCCCGACGATGATTTGAAACTCGGTAGCAAACTGGGCATAGTCGGGCCGATACAGCACCCCCAATATCCATTCTCCGAAAAGCAGCGCCACGATCAGAACCACGGCCCCGACGCCCAGCGCCAATCCGACCAGCCGCAGGCCCAAACGCAGAAAAGCCCGCGAATCACGCTGGTAATACAGCGACAGCCGATTGGCGGCGGCATTGGCGGCTTGAATGATGATCAGATTCCCGGCCAGCGTGATATACGCCAATGAGCCGAAGTACCCGAGTTGGGCTTTTCCGTCGGGCTGGCTTTCGATGATGATTCTGGGAATGCTGTCGCACAGAGTGATCGCGAGGATAACCAGCCCGAGCGGGAAGGTCTGCATCGCCAGCGCGCGGACGGACCGCCAGTTCCAGGACAGCTTCCAATAACGCTGGTCCCACACGCGGGGCCGGTCGAACAGGTAATAGATCACCACGAAACCCACCGCCCCGAGCAGGACGGCCGCCGCCACCCCATTGGCTGGTTGTTGCGTGTTGTTCTCGCCGAAGTGCGCTAAGAGCGGCAGCAAGAGCGCGAACGGAAGCAGCAGCGCCAGCCCGCGCAGAACGTTCGTGACAGCGAGCAGGTCCAGTCGCTCCCGCCGCTGAAACGTCCCCCAGCCGACTTCCGCGACCGACCAGGCAATCCGTGCGGCGAACAGACCGCCCAGAATGAGCAAATAAGCGAAATTGTGCTCGGCCAGGGCCTTCCAGATCAGGTAGCCGACCAGGACCAGGGCCGCCGGGACCATCAGCGCGGCACGCAGCGTGAGATACGACCCGACGGTGAACTGGTTGCCCGCGTCGGCGACCAGCGCGCCGCGCAGTTGCAGCCCGAAAAACATAATCACCGGCGTGGCGACGGCGATTGCGAGGAGATACTGCCCCTGGATCTCGGGCGAGGCGAACTTGGCCAGCAGAACCAGCACGCCGAGCTGGCAGGCGTGGAAAAAACCGGTGCCGCCGATCGCGTAGACCGTATTGGCGAGCAGCGAACGTTGTGTCGGCGGCTCAGGGCAGCTTGACGTTTTCCGCCTCCAGTGGCAGTTGGATGTCCTCGAGCTCCGGATAGACCTCGAGCACGAGCTGCATTTCGTTGTCGAACTCAGCCTTCTGGAAGCAATACGCCGTGCACGCGTCCTCGGATTTCGTGATGGCCTGACGTTCACGGACCGGCATCTGCCGCATGTGGCCGTCGAAGAAGGTAACGCCGGCGACGTACTCACCCTTGGTCTTGAATTGCAGCACCAGGCACTGGTTCGGCGTGGGGTGCTCGAACTCGTCGGGCGGAACGATCCGGACTTCGAGCTCCAGCTCCTCCAGACGCGAATCCTCGATCGTCTTCCCAAAGTACTGGAGCGGGTCGAGGATGGTGTACTTCTCCGTCTTGTCGGCCATGATCAGGCGAATCGTGCCGCGCACCGTCTTCAGATGCTGGGCCTCCCGAGCCCCCAGCTTGGCACGGGTGGCGACCTGCAAGCCGAACTCCTTCAAGCGCTTTTCAGGCACCGTCATGCGGCGCATCATGGTCTTCTGCTCTTCGGTGTAGGTGTCGTCGTCGAGCAGTGACCGGCCGGTCTCATCGACCAGCTCGGTCAGAATGAGGTTGCCGAAGCTCTTGATCTCCTTGAGCCGCTCCCCCCGCACCCGGACCTGCATGGCGAAATACGAATCCGTGGCACTGCGTTCCTCGGAATCAAAATAGACCGTGCGAGTGTCTCGCATTGCGTTGATCTCGACCCGCAAAGGACCTGTGTCGTAGACCGGTTTCTCCTCAGGAGCCTGGGCGGCCTCCGCTTCGGAGCCGGATTCGGCCGGCGGAGCTTCCTCCTCCCGCGCGGCGGGCGGCTCGGCCGGCGCCTCCTCCGCTTCCGGGCTGGTCAGAGCCGGAGCGCGCTCGGGCTCCGGGCTGGGGGTAGTAGCCGAGTGGTTTTGACACCCGGCGAGTCCGAAAAGGCCGAGACAGGCACAAAGTGCAATCCATCGCATGTTATTATCCTCCCAAGGATTTCAGGAACATTTACTTAGCTAGCCGCTCGAAAATCCGCCGCGCTGCCAATTAGGTCAAGTCCTTGCACGGCAAGCTCATATACTCGCGGTCCTGCCGCGGCGCGTCAATACCACTCTTCGCGTCGTGTTGCCGGGGGGTGGGCGTCAGGAAAGTGGGTAAACTGGTGGGGCGGCCCTCCGTGGCCGCCAGCGGACCGTACTGGCGG
>JAGMDK010000093.1 GCA_023128695.1 Phycisphaerae bacterium | reverse complement strand
GCTGGGCCGAGAATCCCTTCTCGGCCCCACACGGGCAGGATTCCCATCCTGCTCTGAGAATTGCGGGAAAGGATTCCCGCTGGATTGGGTGCAAGATAGGAATCTCGCACCAGCGGGATTTTGCGCCAGTTCTGCGTGCGAAAGACCGCGCGGGCTTCAGGTCCGCGGCTCTTCGTTGTCGCACGATCGCGCACGGTCATTTAGTTGGCCAGCAGCTTTTCGGTGGCCTCCACCAGTTGGTCCATCCGGAAGGGCTTGTTGATGTACGCGTCGACGCCCAGCGCCTCCGCGTACTGCTTGTGCCGCTTGCCCTGGTTGCCGGTGATCATGATCACCTTCGGGCCCTCGCTGCGCGGCTTGGACTGGCGGAGCTTCTCCAACACGAGGAAGCCGCTTTTTTGCGGGAGCATGATGTCGAGGATCACCAGGTCGGGCTCGTTCTCGACCGCCATGGTGACGGCGGCGTTGCCGTCGGAGGCGGTCTCGATGGACGCGCCGGTGTCGTTCAGCCCCACGGTGATGGCCGTGAGGATGTCGGGATCGTCGTCCACGACCAGGATCTTCTTGCCTTCGAACTTCTGCGTCACAACATTCTCCTCTCGCTCCCTACAGTATAATATTGGAACAGTCACGCTACAACGCAGTGGTTCTATGATGATCATACCACCAAAAATGTGATTGGTTCACGCGGTTAGGCAAAAATGGAGTCAGAATCATGGAAGAACGGCGTCGAAATCTGTGGGTCGGGCTATTCGTGCTGGTCGGGCTGGCCACTCTTGCTACGCTGATCGTGCTGTTCGGACAGGGCCCGACCGCACTGACGACAGGCGGCACATACCCGCTTCACATCCATTTTAATGAAGTCGCCGACATCCGGGCCGGCAATCTCGTCACCGTCAAGGGCATCACCGTCGGCCGCGTCACCAGCGTCGATCTGCTGGACCGAGAGCGGTACGAAGCCGGCGTGGACGTGGTGGTAGCGATCGAGAACGCCTACTGGCTCCCGGAAGGCAGCGTCGCCCAGACAACCGAGGTCATGCTGGGCCAGGGACGCCCGCCGGTGGAAATCATCCCCGGACCGGACGGAGCGGAGCCGCTGGTCAGCGGCGCGAGCCTCCCAGGGACGATTCTGAAGGCGATCGACACGATCCTGCCCCAAACCGTGCTCCGCACGTTCGAGAATTCGGCCCGGAACATCGGAGACGCGGCGGAAGCCCTCACGCCGGTGCTTGAGGAGCTGGAAAAGATACTCGAAATCCGCAGCCCGGCCGAGGTGGACCGCTCGGCGGCGGTACAAGGGAACCTCTCCAGTGCCCTGGCGAGATTCGATGCGTCGCTCAAGCACTTCAACGACGTGCTCGGTGACCCGGAAGTGAAAAGCCAGCTCCGGGCGACAGTCGAGAACGTCCATGCGATGTCGGAACAGGGTAAAAACGTGGCCGAGGACCTGGAGCAGGCCGCGGCTGACGTCCGAGAAATGATGGCCGAGGGCCGCCAGTTGCTAACCAGAGTGGACCAGAGCGTCGAGAAAATGGATGTCCGGGCAGAGAACCTCGCCCAGGCCGTTACGGGCAGCCTCGACAGCATGGACCGCGTTCTTGATCACCTGAATATCATAGGACAACAGGTATCCAGCGGCCAGGGCAACATCGGCCATCTCATCATGGACAACAAGCTATATGAGAGCTTAGTGATCAGTTCCGAACGCCTTTCGCAGGCGGTCGAAGAGTTTCGGGCCTTGATCAGGGAGTGGCGCGAAGGCGGCAAAATCCGGGTGGCGTTTTAAACCGGATGATTCACCGCAAAGCACGCAGAGACCGCAGAGTAGTGTCAGAAAAGAAGTTACAACATAATCAAAGGTGGTTCCGTCTCAACACTGTGTAAATTCCACAAAAGGGGGTATCCGGTTGACGCA
>JAGMDK010000092.1 GCA_023128695.1 Phycisphaerae bacterium | reverse complement strand
GCCAATGATGCTGGTGCCATTTCCGGTCAGAGGCTTTCGCGCGACGTCCGGTACAGGGCCCGGACGCTACAGTGTGGAGGTTGCGCGCTAGGCCCGGCATTTATGCCGGGTTGAAAGTCGGAGTCAGAATCCCCTCCTTTCCTCCGCCGCCGAAGGCGGCGGAGGAAAGGAGGGGGAAGAAAGCTCGTTTACCCGGCATAACATATTTCATATCAAGAGGTTATGATTTATTTCTCAGATTGCACGAACCGCCGGTCGAGGCAGGCGTATCTAGGGGTGAAAACCTCCCGAAAAACAGTGCTTCTTCTCCTCCGATCTCCGAGGCGGCCGTCACAAGCGGTCGCCTCGGAGGTTTTTTTGCTCATCTCCAATCAGCTTCATATTCAGCCGATTGAGCCCGCCGCCATCTCGGCTATAATGTCGTCCTTCTGGTAGGATGAGTTACCTTGAGGGCGTAGCTCAGTCGGCAGAGCAACGGCCTTTTAAGCCGTGGGTCCAGGGTTCGAGTCCCTGCGCCCTCAATCGTTCAGCGCTCGACTCACGAGCGCTACTCGTGTCAGCATAAGACGTTACCGCGGCCCCCGCCGAAGCGCCCCCGACTCCCGATTTGTCAGCGGGTGTCCGGGTTGTGCAGCGACTCCCCGCGTTTGGTACAAGCATTGGTACAAGCTTTCGGCCGTCCGTTCCGGTGGCTTTCTGATGCTCGGCTTGCGGTCCATCATCAAGCGGCAAGTCCGGCAGCACGTTCAAGGCACCGGCCACGTCGAGTAGCTTCGGATCGGTGTACGTGTTCATCGTGAGTTCAAGTACGCTATGCCGCATCGCCGCTTGTGCCGTTCGTGGTGCGACACCGCCCTTGCTCAAGTGCGTACCGAAGGTGTGCCGCAAGGCGTGAACGTCAATTGTCCGCCCCCGGTCGTCACGCTTGTCAATGCGCTGTTTCCCATCAGCGTCCGTCACGAGCCGAGCGATACCCGCCGCCACAAGGTCGCGGTCGAAAACGCGGATCATGTTCGCCGGCATGTTGAACAGCTTGGCGTCACTCGCCACGCGGGCAGGAATGGGCTTTCCTTCCGCTCTGGCGCGTTCCTGCGCATCGGCCAGTACGTCAGCTACCCACCGTCGCAAATCGTCCGCCAGATCGGCCCGCAAAGGGATTTCCGCTCCGCGCCCCGCCTTTTCGTCCGCTGCGTCAAGAATCAGATATGGCACCGCCCCTTCAAGCTCGACGTTTCCGACCGTCAGTGCCGTTAATTCGCCCTTGCGCAACCCGGTGAGTACCAGCGTTTTGTAAATGAGCGCCCTTTCCCGGCCCCGTCGCTCAAGCTTGTTGATAACGTCCGGCCGCTTCGCCAGGGCATTCCGCCCGCGCTCGGTCGCGGCGTCCAGGTCGGCGTATTCGAGCAGCGCCCGCGTCCAGGTTCGTCGGCCGCTTTTATTCTCACGGTCCGACGCCCCCTTGAGCTTGACCACCTTCCGGCCGTACTCAGCCAGCGGGCGTAGCCGCGATACCTTGAGCACCCGCCGTAGCTCATCCTCGGTGAGTGCCCGCCGCGCCCGCCGACAGTTTGCCTTTTCATCCCGTTTCGGTGGGCGTGCGAAGGGATTCGCCACAATGCGTTTCTCGGTAACAAGCCAGTTCCCAAATGCACACAGCGCGGCAAGATGCCCGTTCAGCGTCCGCGCCCCCATATCCTCGGCTTCGCGCTGGTCGGCCCACTTTTCCATTGCCGACCGGTTCAGATCACGCAGCCGCTCAAAACCGCATTCGGTAATAGCACGCTTAAGCCGATGCTCGACATTCGCCAGGTGTTGTGCGTTCACCCGCCGACCGCCCTTGCCGCGTTTCGCCCACAGGTAGTCCAGATACGCGGCGACGTGCTCGGTAATCAGCGTTGCTTGCCAGTCGAGCACGTTATCTTCCGCTGCCGTCCACGCCCCGCAACGTACCTTGTCCGCCCGGTCGTGCAGCTCTTTCAGCACCGAGCCCGCCGCATCTTTTGAGCGGCAACCCGTCGCTACCTTCACGCGCTGGCCGGCTCCGTTGCGGTACTTCGCGGTGTGCGTTCGGCATTCGAGCACAACACGCGGCGAGCCGTCCCGCCCGGTCGTTACCTTCGCGATTTGCTTGCGGCCGCGCCGATCCGTCCATCGGGCGAACCGTTCGCCCTTGCGGGTAAACAGCTCGGCCCCGTCAGGCAGCGGCTTGGTGTAAGTCTCTCGATATACGGTGCCCATGGTTCAATCCTCATCGCTTGTCCGAAACCCGATCCGCCTCTTGCGCGCCGCAGGCGGCGGCTCCATCAGTTCCCGAATCGCTTGAATAACCGCGATGAATTGCTCATCGTGCCGGCCTACCCGCGCTTCAAGCTCATCAAGGCGGCGCGCCAGCTCGGCATTGGTGGCAAGCACTCGCCGCAGACGCACGAAAGCCCGCATGATTTCGACGTTCACCCGGACAGCACGCTTGCTCTTGAGCACACTTGAGAGCATCGCGACGCCTTGTTCGGTAAAGGCGTACGGCGTCGCCCGGCGTGCCCCGCCCCAACTTGAAGTCACAATCTGTGATTTCAAGTCGGCCCATTCGGCCTTCGTCAGTTGAAACATGAAGTCGGCCGGGAAGCGGTCGCGGTTGCGCTTCACTGCTTGCACAAGCGCCCGCGTTTCAACGCCGTAGAGCTTGGCCAAGTCGAAACTCAACATGACCTTCTGCCCGCGAATGAACAGAATCGCCTGTTCGATACGTTCGGTTGGCACGATAGAGCGTGCTTGCGCCATATTCACGCCTTCCGCCGACGTACGCGCCGGCACTCAATCCCAAAGTATGCGGCGAGCCGATCGGCGATATCAAGCCGAAGCGATTGCTCGCCCCGCGCAAACTTCATCAAGCTCTGGCGCTTGACGCCCGTTGCTCGCTCGACAGCGGCGAATGACTCGGCCCCGGCCAGCGCTTCCCGCAAGAGCTTGGTAATCGTTGCGTTTTGCTTTCGGCGTGCCATGTAATAAGTGTTACTCACGTTCCGGCTCGTGTCAAATGAAATCCATTTTTATACAGCTACCAGCCGTCCGTAACCGCCGTCCGTAGCCAGCCGCCGATGTTTCGCGGGTGCTTGCCGTCCATCAATTCGAGCGCCCGTCGAAATTCGGCTTCTGTGCCAATGCGAGCCAGGTCCCGCGCATCGGCATCCAGCAAATCCGGCACGCCGCCAAGTAGCTCATATGTCCGCCGTTGTTCAGCCTCGGGAATGCGCCCACGTCGTTTTGTCCCGCGCGGGGACGCCCTCGGTTTGGCACTATCGACTACTTGAGTAATCTGTCTAGCAAGAGGAGTCGGTGAGCATCCCCCGCTCAGGCGGGCTTCGTCTGCACGTCGCTCGCCCAGAAGTCGATTGAACTCTGCTGCATGGGGATCGACAGCAGCAGTAACAGTTCCGCCCTTGGATGAACAAACAGATCTCCCTGTTGGTTCTCTTCTTGATGGTTCACTGTTGGTTCTGTTTACGGTTCCCCTGAACGGCGGTTCAGGGTAGACGGAACCACCGTTCAGGGTAGATGGAACCACCGTTCCGGGTTCGCGGCGCGTCTGTTCATGGTTCGGGTCCGTCGAATACCCTGAACCACCGTTCAGGGTAGAAATTACAGCGTCGAGTTCGCTTTCTGGCCGGCCAGCAACGATGAGGTATAAATTCGTCCACCCGTCGCCGGACCGCTTGCGACCACCGCCCGGGCGCACAATGCGCAGCTCGCCAACATCCACAAGCTTCCGAACGTTTTTCCGTGTCGCCCGCTCGCCCAGCCTACTTCGGCGCGCCACGTCACTAATGGCCGGCCAGCAGATACCACGGTCATCAGCCCGGTCGGCGAGTGCCAAGAGCACCAGGAGAGCCGAGCCCTTGACCGGGCTATTGTCATAAACGTAGTTGGTCATCGCGAAAGACACGGCGTTCAGCGCACCTCGAAGAGGGTTGCCCCCTCGGTGTCGGCGGCAACCGGCGCACGGTCCGGCCGATCCGGGTGCTCATCGAGCCACGCGACCGCCGCGGCGCGGT
>JAGMDK010000091.1 GCA_023128695.1 Phycisphaerae bacterium | reverse complement strand
CACGTTCCCACGTTCCCACGTTCTTCAGCTCCCGCCATCTTCTGGAGCCCCTGTGGTCGTGGGCCGCGGAGCATCCGAGGTGTCCGCGCCGTCCAAATACCCCAGCGACTCCAGCCGACGGCGCTCTTCGTCGCTGAGCGTGACGTGCGTCACCGACTGCGGCGCCAGCGCGGCGTTGTCATCCAACCGGCGCCGCAAGAGCTCCAGCATTCTGCTCAGCGGGAATCCGGAACTGCCGGCAAGGTCATTCTGTTCAGACGGGTCGACCGCGATGTTGAACAACGACCGCCGCGGCGGATCGCTCGCGACATAAAGCAGCTTCAAATCCCCCAGGTACAAGGCCTTTTGTTCCGTGCCGAGCTTGACACATTCGGCGAAGGCAATCGGCACCTCGGTCGGCGGCTGCTCCTGAAGATACGGCACTAGCGAGCGGCCCTGCACCCCCGCCACCGGCGGCAGGCGAAACTGGTCGAGGAGCGTCGGCATGAAGTCGATCAGCCGCGCCGGCGTGCGGACCCGCTTCCCGGCCGGCAGCACGCCCGCCCAACGCAGGATCAGCGGCACGTGGAGCTGGTTGTGATGGACGCTGAAGCCGTGCTCCCAGATGCCGTGCTCGCACAACGCCTCGCCGTGGTCGGCGGTCAGAATGACATAAGCGTCCTCCCAGAGCCCCATTTCACTCAGTTGCTCACGCAGGGCCGCGAGGTGAATGTCCATGGCACGCACGCCGGCTTCGTAGCGGGCCTCCCAGTACTCGCGATAGCCCATCAGCCGCTGGTGCCGGGCCGGGTCCCGGGCGCCCTTGGGCACTCGCCGGAGGTAGCCGAGCCGCTTGTTTTCCTTTTCCGAGAGGACGTACTTGTTTGGTATCTGCTCGATGCGTGGGAGCTGGGCTTCGAGGTACTCGAGATCACCCTCGTACGGCCCGTGGACATCCATGTAATGCAGGTAAATGAAGAACGGCTGGGACGTGTCCCGCCCCGCGAGCCACTTGAGAGCCGCTTCGTTCACCACGCTGCCGGGCGTCGTGTTCTTGGCGAAGCCGGCGTCAAAATGGTCAAAGCCCTGCCCGAAGCCGTACGCGGGCACGATGAACGGGTTCGCGGAAAACGCCGCCGTCTGGTATCCGTGTCGCTGTAACACTTCGGCCAGCGTCGTGAACTCGTCGCGAAACACGGCGACCTTGGGCTGGCCCTCGTGCGTGCTACGGAAGGCCAGCTTGTAATTCAAGACCTTGTGTACGCCGGGGTAGTACGCGCTGAACAGCGACGCGACCGAGGGCTGCGTCCAGGGAGCCTGGGCGATGGGGCGGTCGAAGGTGATCCCTTCGGCGGCGAACTTGTCCATCACTGGACTGAGGCCCCGACCGCTGCCATACGCACCCAGGCGATCCGCTCGCAGCGCGTCGACCAGCAGGAAGACGATGTTAGGCGGCCCTTCCGCGTCCTCCGGCAGCCGACCGACCTCCGGCGGTTTGCGGCAGCCGGCCGGTGAGAACACTGCAATGAGCAATATCCCGATCACGAACAGGCCCCCCCACCATAAACGAAATTGCGTCCAACGAATCATTACACCATCCGGAAACAGTGTTCCATCACACAACAATTGTGGGCCACCCAATTAACATTACTTTTGTACTATTACACTAGTCTGTCACCGACCGGCCTGTCAACGACGGGTGGCTCACGTTGTACCAACGTGGGTTCACGATTTCGTCTCTCCAAGTGGTTTGTTTGCTTCGTATCAACACAGGCTTAGCTATGGGGAAAAATCGGTCCCCCACCCCCCTACGGCCGGTACGGGGCCCGGCCGCTACATTTTCCGGCGGACTGGTAAAAAGCTGTGCCTGCAATAACGGCTAAAACGGTATAATCACGATTATGTCATAGCAACGGAGGATAGTTATGAGGATAGTCATGTTGGAGAGAGGTCAAGCCGGTATTCAGTGGACGCCGATAATGACGCTGCTGGCCGGGATCGCGGCGCTGCTCGCACTCGCCGCCCCGGCCCGCGCGCAAGCCGACCTGGAGGACTACCACAGCCTCTGCCTGCCTACCGGCCCCCCGCCGGCCGGCGGTTATGACCCCTACATAGGGGCCGTCCGCGAACGCGGTACGGTCGTCCTCGGCGGCGTGCCGGGCTACGAGTGGCACCGCGGTTGCGGGCCCACCGCCGCCGGCATGATCGTCGGCTATTGGGACATCCACGGCTTCGACGCCCTCATCCCCGGGTCGGCCCTGGGCCAGAGTCAGGCGGTCGATGATGCCATCGCCACCGACGCCCATTACGAGGACTACTCCCTGCCTCTCGATAGCCACACGACCGGGTACCTGGACGACGCTTCAACCCTGGGCGGCGCGCACGATAGCAACTGCATCGCCGACTTCATGAAGACCTCCTGGTGCGCACGGCGGAACTACTGGGGCTGGTCCCGCTTCTCTGACATGGACGACTCCTTCCGCAACTACGTGACGTGGGTCAACACGAACTACCTCGCGGCGTACGAGTGCGTATCCTGGAACGAGATGTGGGAACAGTTCTGCTGGAAGAAGTACGTCACCGAGATCAACGCCAACCGCCCCATGGTGTTCCTCGTCGATTCATCCGGCAACGGTCAAAGAGATCATTATATTACCGCCATCGGATACCGTGACGTCAACGGCTACCCGGAGTACGCCTGCTTCGACACCTGGGCGCCGGCCGGCAGCCTCCGCTGGGCACGATTCTGGGGCGTGGCCCCGGGCCAGAGTTGGGGCATCGGCGGGGTCACGTATGTCCGGCTCTCCGGAGACATCCTGCCGGACTGCAACAGCAACGGCATCGACGACGCGGACGACATCGCCGGCGGCTTCAGCGAAGATTGCAACAGCAACGGCGTGCCCGATGAATGCGACCTCCTGCCAAACCCGCCGTTGCTCAAACAGTTGCCCGCGGAGGATGCCGTTCTGGCGATGGATTTCTCCGACGCCGGCTATCCGCAATTCAGTACCAAGCAGTGGGACGACATTACCCTGGCAGACGACCAGCTCCTCGGCACCGGACAGGCCTTCTTCTACCCGGAAACCTGGGGCGGCTACGGCAGTATCGATTTTCTCGTCGAGCTGGCCGATGCTCCGGGCGGGGCCGAAGCCGGCGCCAACGTGCTGCTGACAACCATCGGCTCCGGCGCGGCCGGCCTCATCTACTGGGATTTCGGCGGCGAAGTGCTGCCGAGTGGAACCTACTGGCTCTCGGTTCAGGCCAGCGGCGGTTTCATCAACTACGGGATGGTCAACTGGTACCGGGCCAACGAGTGGCACCCCAACGGCTCGGAACACTACTACCACAATCCCGGCGGCGGGCACGGACACGGCACCGACCCAGCCCCCGGCTCCACCTGGCACAACACCCCGGCCGACCTTGCCTTCATCCTGAACACCGTGCTCGATCCGGACTGCAACACCAATGGCATCCTCGACGAATGCGACATCGCCGCCGGAACCAGCCTCGACGACAACGGCAACGGCATCCCCGACGAATGTGAGACGCCGGCTGTTTGTAGCGGCGACTGCAATTGCGACGGCGCGATCGATTGGCGGGACATCGATTACTTCGTCGCCGCGATGAACGACAACATCGCCGCGTGGGAAGCCATGTTTTCCCCGTCCACCCCCAGTTGCCCGTTCGGCAACAACGACGTGAACTCGGATGGCACCGTCAATTGGCGGGACATCGATCCGCTGGTCGCCGTGATGAACACGACGTGCCCATAGCAGTCCGCTGAAAGCTGACTGCTGAAAGCTGACCGCTGAAAGCTGAAAGCTGAGTGCTGAAAGCTGACCGCTGAAAGCTGACCGCTGAAAGCTGAGTGCTATTTAACCTCACTCAGCTTGACGGCGGCGCGGTGCTTGGCGGCCAGCATCGCCGCTTCGAGAACACGCTGCGTCTCGTACGCATCGGCAAAGTTCGGGAGCGGCACCGTGGGTTCCTCTCCGGCCAAGACCGCCATCATGTCCGCCACCATGTTCACGAAAGTATGCTCATAGCCAATGATGTGAGCATCCGGCCACCAGGCGCCGGCATAGGGATGATTGCCGGCGGAAGTGCACATGATTCGTCGCCACCCGGCGGTCGCCTTGTCATCATTGTTGTCGAAGAACCACAACAAGTTCATGTCTTCGAAACCGAAGCGGATACTGCCGTGTTCGCCGTTGATTTCGATGCTGTTGTTGTTCAAGTTGCCGGTGGCCAGGCGTGTGGCTTCGAAGGTCCCGACGGCACCGTTCTTGAAACGGGCCAGGAACAGCACGCAATCGTCCACGTCACTTTTGCCCGTGCTCACGTTCTTCTTCCGCCGACCGCCGCCGGAGATGCTGTCTCGCGCGGCACCGGCGGGGAGGGGACGCTCGGTGATAAACGTCTCGGCAATGGCCCCGGTCACCTCGGAAATCTCATGGCCGGTGATGAAACGCGCCATGTCGATGATGTGGGCGTTCAGGTCCCCGTGGGCACCCGTGCCGGCGTACTTCTTCTGAAACCGCCAGACGAGTGGCGTCTCCGGCTTCCCCCAGCTTTGCAGGTACTTCGCCCGCACATGGTAGATCCGCCCCAGCCGACCTTCTTGTACCAGCCGGTGGGCCAGGGCAACCGCTGGGCAGCGGCGATAGTTGAACCACACAAACGTTTTGCTGCGCCGGGCCCGCCCCGCCGCGTTCTTCATGGCGCGGGCATCCTTCAGCGTGTGGGCCAAGGGCTTCTCGCAAGCCACGTGCTTGCCAGCCGCAAGAGCGGCGAGGGCCTGCTCGGCGTGCATGCAATTGGGAGTGCTGACATCAACGAGATCGATTTCGCTCTGCTTGACAACTTCCTTCCAGTTAGTGCTGTAATTCCGCCAGCCCCAGCGGTCGGCGAACGGCGCCAGCGCGATCAGGTCCAGTCCCACGATCGTATGCCGGACCGGCGTCTTCGGTAAGTTGAAGAAGCGACCGGCTTTAAGGTAGGCGTTGCTGTGCGCTCGCCCCATGAACTTCTGACCCAGAAGTGCGACGTTGCACATATCGGACATGAGCAGGCCTCCCGCAGTTACCACAATTCTCGTCGGGGCGGGATCATATAGAAGAGTTGCGCGTCTGTCGACCTCTCACGCCGCGATATTCGCGTCCGGAGGCATCCTCCCGGCCGCTACATTCCCCAGCTTGGCCGCCGAGTCTGTCAGGCACCCATCTCCGCTCAGCCTTCCACATTGAAGGATGGAGTCGTATCTTCCTCCTGGAACCGGGACCGACTCGACGGCTGTGGCTGCGGTGGAGGCGACGGCATTCGGGCGTCCAGGCCCTGGGTGGCAAAACGGATCGCCCCGTCGTAGAGCATCAGTTGCAACTGCTCCGGGGGTACCCCCGATACTATCGATTGCGGAGTACTTCCCGTCAGCGTGTGAAGATGTCGTCCAGCATCGCTTCGGTCAGTCTGCCGGTGAACGTGTTCTGTTGGCTGGGGTGGTAAGAGGCCCGCAGAACGCGTCCATCGCTCAGGGTGTACTCCGCCCCATGCCCAAACCGTCCCGGCTGTACCTCCAGCGCGCGGCCGGCGTGGGTCCATGCCAATTGCCCCAGCGCCACCAACACCCGCCAGGGGACGCGGGCGACCGTTTCCTGCAAGTACTCCGCGCAGTTGCGAATTTCCGCCGCCACGGGTTTGTTGCCCGGGGGTGCACAGCGGCAGATCGCCGTTATCAAGCAATCGGTGAGCTTGAGACCGTCGTCGCGGTACGTTGAGGTGGGTTGGTTGGCGAAGCCGGCTTTGTGCAAGGCCCGCAAGAGCCAATCGCCGCTGCGGTCGCCGGTGAACATCCGCCCGGTCCGGTTGGCTCCGTGGGCCCCGGGTGCCAGGCCGACGATGAGGAGCCGGCCGCGCGGATCGCCGCAGTTCGGTACCGGTCGGCCCCAGTAGGTCTCATCGCGATAGGCCGCCCGTTTGACCCGGGCCACGGCGCGGCAGTGCGCGCGGAGCCGCGGACACCGCGCGCAGGCGACGACGCGCTCGTTCTGGAGACGAAACCAGTGTGTGCCGGCCGGCGGGGGACGAGATGGGCAACGCGGTAGCATAACAATCAGGCCGTCGAACAGCCCCGCGGAGGGTGGCTTAGAGCCTATCCCCACACTGGTGCGAGATTCCTATCACGCTGGTGCGAGATTCCTATCTCGCACCCGAGCCGGCGGGTATCCATTCCCGCCTCTGCAAACAAACGGGAGGATACCCGCCGAGAGGGGTGCGAGAAAGGATTCTCGCACCAGCGGTCGAGGGGTGCGAGAAAGGATTCTTGCACCAGCGGCATATGATGTTCGAGCACGATTCGGGTCCCCCATCGCCAAAGCGATGGGCCACCCACCGGCTGGAAGCCGGTGCCACAATGTGGCGGCCGGGCTCCGTCCCGGACGCTACATTTCCCAACAGTGCCCGACCGGCACGGACTTTTGCGGCGGACTATTGGCCGCGGTATGATGGCGCGCGGCATCAACACACGCGGAGCCGCAAACATGCTGGCAACACGTTTCCCTCGGCGGACTTTCCTGAAATACGGTCTGCAAGTGGCCGGCGGGCTGGCTCTATCGCCATCACTTCTGGCACACGCCGCGTCAAGACTGGGCTCAACGATGAAGAAGTTTGAAATCTCACTCGCCGCGTGGTCCGTGCACCGGATGTTCTACAGCGGCAAGCTCAAGCAGATCGACCTGCCGGAGCTGTGCCGCACGGAGTTCGACCTGGGCGGGCTCGAATTGGTCAACAGCTTCTTCCCCAGCCCGCAGTACACCTATTGCAAGAGCCTGCTCAAACGGGCCCATGATCACGGCGTCAAGATACTGCTGATCATGTGCGACGGCGAAGGGGACCTGGCCCACCCGGACAAGACCGAGCGGCGGCAGGCCGTGCGGAACCACCGCAAGTGGCTCGACGTGGCCCAGGTGCTCGGGTGCCACTCGATCCGCTGCAACGCCGGCCACGGCAAGCCGGGTGACAAGGACACGCTCAACCGTTGTGCGGAGAGTTTCGCGGAGTTGGTCGAAATCGCCCGACCGGACAAGATCAACATAATCATCGAGAACCATGGGGGCTTGTCATCCGATCCGGACTCGCTGCCGGCGGTGATCAAGAAGGTCAACGACCCGCTGTTGGGGACCTTGCCGGACTTTGGGAATTTTCCGAAGAACGTCGACCGCTACGACGCGGTGCGGAAGATGATGCCGTACGCGAAGGCGGTCAGCGCGAAGTGCCACGACTTCGACGACGCCGGCAATGAGATAAACACAGACTATGCCCGCATGATGCGGATCGTGCTGGAGGCCGGCTACACGGGCTGGGTCGGCATCGAATACGAAGGAAAGAATATGGATGAAATCGCCGGGGTGAAGGCCTGCAAGCGTCTGCTGGAGCGCTTCCGTCGTTCTTCCAGGGCTGGGGATCGGACGACGCCATGACACCGCCCCCGTCTAAACCAACGCCGCCCGACGCCCCGCGACTCTCTGACGAACAGCTCCGGGAGCGGCTGAACTATGATGATGCGCGGCTGCTGGCCGAGTGCGAGGTTCATCTGCACCGAGTCAGTGGGCCCGGCGGACAGCATCGAAACAAGGTTTCCTCCGCGGTTCGACTGCGTCATCGCCCCAGCGGCCTCGTCGTCAGCGGGACGGAACGCCGCTCGCAGCACGAGAACAAGGCCAAGGCGGTCGGGCGTTTGCGGGAAGCGCTCGCACTCCACGCCCGGGCCCCGTTGCCCGAACAGGTTGCCTGGCCGGAGAATATACAGATCCAGGACCGTCGGCTGCGCGTCAACGAGAAGAACCCCGCTCGGCACCATGTGATCGCTCTGGTTCTCGACGCCCTGTTCGCCTGTGGCGGAAACCACCGGGAGGCCGCCCAGCGTCTGGGAGTCACCGCCTCCAGCCTGGCGCGTTTTCTGGCCGCGTATCCCAAGGTCTGGGCGGAAGCCAATCGCATTCGAAAAGAGGCCGGCTTGCCGGCACTGCGGAAGTAGCCCTGAAAAGGTGAAAGTCAGTAGCCGGGGGCGTGGCACCGACGAATGTAGCGTCCAGGCTCTGTCCCGGACGTAGAATACGGAGAAAACCTCTCCCGCCACGACGTCCGGGACAGAGCCCGGACGCTACACGACTTTTGCGGCGGACTGTTAGGGACTGCGGGCTTCACCGTCTTCGAGCAACAGTTGTAAGCCGGCAAAGTCCGCGAGATCTACGTCAAGATCGTTACTCGGGTCGGCGCAGTCGCAGCCGGCGGGGAAGGTAATATCCGGGCCGTTCCAGCAGTCCGGCAGCAGGGCGAAGTCATCTGCGTCTGCATCGCCGTCACCATCGAGGTCGCCATACACCGGACCCCAACGTGCCCAATGGGCTGATGCTTGACCGCTGGCCAGCGCGAAAGAGCCACCGGCGACGAGCCGGCCATCATGGAGCGCAAGCGCACGCACGCTGCCGTCTGTCCCCTCGTCCAACGGCGTCCACTGCGCGCCGTCCCATTTGGCGATCCGGTTGGCGCTCACGTCGCCCGCGGTCGTGAAGTGGCCCCCGGCGATCAGCTCGCCGTTGAAAACGAGCAGCGCCTCCACGGTGTTGTCCATCCCGCTGCCCAACTGCGACCACCGGGTGCCGTCCCACTGAGCGATGTAATTCGCGTCCACGTCGCCCGCGCTCGTGAAGTAGCCCCCGGTGATCAGCTTGCCGTCGTAAATGGTCAGGGCCGATACGGCGGCATACGTAAACCCGCTCATCCCAGCGCCCAAAGGCGCCCACTGCACACCATCCCATTTCGCGATACATTTGGCCGACTCTTCGCCGGCGGTTGCGAAGCGGCCCCCGGCGATCAGCTCGCCGTTGTACACCGTCAGCGCGCGGACGCTGGGCGACGGCGAGCCGGTCAAGCCGTTACCCAGCGGGGCCCACTGCTCGCCGTCCCAGCTCACGATATGGTTGCCGATCACCCCGTACGCCATCACAAACGAGCCCCCCGCGATCAGCCGGCCGTCGTAGACCTCCAAGGCCCAGACCCAGTTGTCCATGCCCGGCGTGCTGGAACCCAGGGCGTACCACTGCGTGCCGTCCCACCGCGCCACGCGGCTGGCACTCGCTCCGCCCGCGATAGTGAATATGCCCCCGGCGATGAGTTCGCCGTCGTAGACGGTCAACGCGAGTACCGCGCCATTCATTCCGCCTTCCAGCGGCAGCCACAACCTGCTATCCCACAGCGCGATGCGATTGACCCTTGTTTTACCCGCCGAGTTGAACAGACCTCCGGCGACCAGTGCTCCGTCGTACACGGTCAGGGCGTACACGTCTTGATTCATGCCGCTTCCCTGACTCTCCCAGTGTTTGCCGTCCCAGCGCGCGACGCCGCTCACACTCGCGTCGCCCGCGGTCTTGAAATAACCCCCGGCGATCATCTCCTGGTCGTAGACGGCCAAGGCGTGCACGGCGGGAACCGGCGGGCCGCTCATCCCGCTCTCCAGCGCGGCCCACTGCAAGCCGTCCCATTTCGCAATGAAGTATGCGCTCACTCCACCCGCGGCCGTGAAGTAGCCCCCGGCGATCAGTTCGCCGTCGTAAACAGCCAGGGCGCGGACCCAGTCGTTCACCCCGGTGCCCAACGGCAGCCAGCGCGTGCCGTCCCAGCGCGCCACGTGGTTGGCGCTGGCGCCGCCCGCGGCCGTGAAGTAGCCCCCCACGATAAGATGACCGTTCCACGCCGTGAGGGCATGTACGCTGTGGTTGGTCCCGCTGTCCAGCGCGGCCCACTGAACGCCGTCCCACTGCGCGATGTAGTTGGCGTTGACGGCGCCGGCGGCCGTGAAGTAACCCCCGGCGACGAGCCGACCGTCCCATTCAGCCAGGGCGTTCACGGTTTGGTTCATTCCGCCGCCGAGCGCGGACCACTGCGAGCCGTTCCATTGTGCGATGTAGTGGGCGCTCACGCCGCCCGCGGTGGTGAACGCGCCGCCGGCGAGCAGCGCTCCGTCGAAAACGGTGAGGGCTTTCACCATCGCGTTCATCCCACTGCCCAGGGGCGCCCACTGCGTCCCGTCCCATTTCGCGACATGGCTCGCACTCACGCCGCCGGCGGAGGTGAATTCACCACCGGCGATCAGTTCGCCGTTGTAGGCGCACAAGGCAAACACGGTGACGTCATCGGCGTCCTCGACTCCGCTGCTCAGCGGTTCCCACTGCACGCCATCCCACTTGGCGACGTTGTTGGCCGGGAGGTTGCCCGCGACCGTGAAGCGACCGCCCACGTACAGCGCCGGCCCGCCGCCGTCGTCATGCACGGTCATCGCGTAGATGGTCCCGTTGATCCCGGGCAACCCTTCACCCGATAACCACCGCGGGGGACATTCCGCCCCCGCCGGGCTTGCCACGCCGACCAGGATGATCGCGTAGATGCCATTCATAAGCCCGCGCATCTGTTGCTCCTCCGTGTTCCATTGCCGAGCAAACCCAAAACACGACTGAGGTGTCGTGAAACAGTTCGTGCCATTATCATAAGCATTCAGCGGTCAGCAATCAGCGGTCAGCCGAAAGACGAGCGCCGGCGACCGAATGTCGCAAATAATAAGTTATTGAGAACAGCGCGGGAACAAGACCAAGGCCAGGCACCTGCCCAACCTACATCGCGAATCGCTGACCGCTGAAAGCTGATTGCTGAAAGCTTGTTGCAAACGGTTGAACTCTTATCCATTATCTAAGTATAGTGAACCCGGCAGAAAAACGGACCCGGGGGCACGTTTTTGTGGTCAGGCCAGCTTACCTGATCATCGCCGAACCAGCGCGGCAAGAAACGATAATAGGTTGCAATGTACTGTGCGATTTACACACGGTTGAGACGGAATGCGGGTTTGTGCAGGGCCCCTCTTTACACGAACGCCGGCGGCGCGGCATCTGACATCGCGATCCCGATTTCGTAGTGCGCGTGCATGGTCCGCCGACTGTGGACCACCGTGCCACACAGGAACAGCGGGTCCCCGTGGGCATGTGGAATCAGCGTCTCGGCCCAGGTCCCCACCGGGACATCCACGCCGACCTGGATGGCGACGCCGCCGGCGGAGAGGTTGATCGTCTCCCCCATGACCGTGCGGACTTCGCCCGTGGTGGGCTCCACCAGCCGTACCCGACACGGCACCCGGTGCGGCATGCGACGTTCGACCCTTTGTTGGGGGTTGCCTTCCGCGGGCACGGGCTTGGCAGTTGTGACGCGGGCTTTCATGGCTGCTCTCCGCGGGCCTCTGGGCAGCAACATCTCCGGCGAGCGTCGCCCAACCGGTTCCAACGGCTGCGACCAAGTGACGGTCCTCATTCTTCTTATCGGGCAGCAGCCCTACAAATGATGAGCCCGCTTAGGTTTGAGATTATTCGCCGAGCAGCTCGATCTCGGTGCGCGAATCGATGTTCAACAGCGTGATCTCGCCGTCGTCTTTCACCAGCCGGAGGCGCTGCAACCAGAGCTTGGCGTCCTTGCCGTGGGCGTACCAGCTCCCGGTTTTCTGCTGCTCGATGGACTTGATCACGCCCTCGGTGGCGCCCACCCAGTCGCGGTCGCGGCGTTCTACAGTGTGCAGGATCCGCACCCGTTGCCCCGGCTTGCATTCGTTGATTGTCATGTTCGACCTACTGTTACTGTAAAGACCGTCCAACAGAACGTGTGGCACAGGCTTCCAGCCTGTGGAACTTGTGGCACAGGCTTCCAGCCTGTGGAACTTGTGGCACAGGCTTCCAGCCTGTGGAATGTGTGGCACAGGCTTCCAGCCTGTGGGAACACCGGCAAGATGCCGGTGCCACACCTACCGGTGCCACACCTGCCGGTGCCACACCTGGTTATGTTAGACGCTTTATATCATCACTCGCCGATTGTAAATCCACCATTCCACCAGCACCAGGGCCAACGCCACCCCGATGAACCACCGCCAGACTTCCGGAGTGGCCGTTTTGATCGCTTCGATTCTCGTGATTTCGTGGACGTCAACGGTCATCACGCCCGCCAGCGGGGCGATATCACCTTCCCAGTGGCCGTCGCCGGCGGAATCGTCCTCCAGATTCACCGCGAAGCGGTCGCGGCCGGGCACGCCTTCCTCAACCTGATAGACACCCGCCCGCTCGGTCCCGCTGAAATAGGCCACCCCGGCCGTGTCCGGCGTCAGGGCTACCTTCTCGCCGCTCGGCGTCGCTAACAAAACCTGGTCAGCCTCGGCGGGGATCGGAATCCGGAGTGTCTCCCCCGGCTGGGTGGGCTTGCGGTCGACCTCCGCGCCCCCGCTGCCCAGGTAGCGGATCACGTTGTACATGAAGATGCCGAAGCTCTGCTTGGTCCACCAGGTGCTGTTCTCGATCGCGAAGGTCAGCACGACACAGTGCCGCCCGTCGTGGGCGTAGCGAACCAGGACCGGTCCTTGCGGACCCTCGGCCAGCACCTCGGCTTGCTGAGGCACCTTCAACGTCATGCTCTCGCCCACGTAAACGTGCTCCAGGGCCACGTGCCGCAGGACCGGGTGCGTTTCGTCCCACCAGATCAGCGGGTGATACTTCAGCGCTTCGCCGACCTCGAACCCGTCCATGATCGGCGTCGCTTTCAAAAAGAGATAATTCCCCGCGGGCAAGCGCTGCGGCTGATACTTGTCAATAATCACCACGTCGTAGGTACACTGCCCCTCCACCTCGTACTTATCAGCGGCGTTTGCTTCCCACTGATCCGGCCTGATAAACGGATATTCCCGCAACGGCAAGCCGGACAAAACGGCATCCAGGAGCATGTTCCGCTCCGTCACCACCAGCACCCGCACCTTGCGCGGCGGCGGGACCACCGCATAGGCCGTATTATCCACCGGCAGTGCGTCGTCCCGCCGGAGCAGGGCCTTGATGACCGCCGCCCGGTTGAGCTCCAGATCGAAGCTCATCGAGATGGCGTTGCCTTTGTCCCGATTGCCCTTCTCCGCCTCCCCTCCTTCCTGCTCGTCGGGCGGCATCTTCGCGGCGAGCTCAATCCTCTTGGCCTTCGCCAACGTGTCGTCGACATAGAGCCGCACGTCGGTGCTCACCGGCTCGGGGCCGAAGTTCCGCACGGTTAGCAGGACGTTGAGAATCTCCGGACGTTCGTAATTGCGTAGCGTCCACAGGGAAGTGATCCCAACATTGTCGTGCTCGTCCCCGATCGGCCGCCACTCCATCGTCCCGCTCTTGAGCACAAGCTGGTCGAGGTCCGCTACCCGCCCATCCGAGATCAACACCAGCTTCGAGGGCGTTTCGGCACTAATTGGCGTCTTATCGGTCGTCATAGTGGGCGGGGCCATGTACGCCTCGGCCAGTTCCAGCACTTCCGCCAAGTTGGTCCGCCCGTCCGTCGGCTCGATCCGCTCGATCAGGTCCACCAGGTCGCCGGTGTTCGTGGTGAACGGGGAGACGATCGAGGCCCGATCGGCAAACGCGATGACCATTACCTGCGTCTTCGCCTCCGCCCCGCCGAGCGAGAAGAACGATCGCCAGCCACTAGTGCGGCGGTTGAAGGTCTTGACCAGCCGAATTGCCTGCTCTTTGGCCTGATCCAGCCGGGTCTGGTCGCCCTCGCGTGTGTTCATCGAGGCCGAATGGTCGATCAACAGCACGACGCGTTCTTCGTCGGCGACGGTGGTTTCGACGATCGGCCGGGCCAGGGCGACGATCGCCAACGCCAGGATCAGCAGTTGCAGAAAGAGCAGCAGGTTTTTTCGCAGTCGTTGAAACGGAGCGTTGACCTGGAGGTCCTGGACCGCCCGCTTCCACAGCAGCGTCGACGGCACCAGCTCTTCGCGCCGCCGAAGCTTCAGGAAGTAGAGGATCAGCAGTGCCGGCACGACGGCGGCCGCGATCCACAGGGCCCAGAGGTTCAGGAAACTCACCGCAACACCATTCTCTTGTGGCACCGGCTTCCAGCCGGTGATAATCACACCGGCAAGATGCCGGTGCCACACGTCGGCCGGCCGCTACCTCAGTAGTCCGCGCTGCCGCAGGTACGCCAGCACCAGCGTGTCAAACGCCACCCGCGTGTTGGTGAACAGATACACGATCCCACGCCGCGTGCAATGGTCCTTCAGCTCCGTGCAAAACGCCTGGAGGTTGGCCTTGTACCTGTCCAGCAGCGGCTTGCTGATCGTGATCTCCGCCAGATCGTCATCCTCCACGTCGCGCAACTTCAGATCGCCCACCAGGGTTGGATCGATCTCCTCCGGCGACAAGACCTGAATCGCGTACAGGTCCAGATCGCGGCTCAGCAGATACCGAATCCCGTCCGCGTAGCCGCCCTTGTCCATGAAATCACTCAGGACGATCACGACGCCCTTGCCGGTGTGCCGCAAGGCGAACCGTTTCCCCACGGCGGCCAAGTCGGAGTGGCCCTCGAAGGGCATGTCTTCGAGGAATTTAATCACCTGCGAGACGAGTCGCCGGCCGCGTACGCCGCGCATTTCGTGGACGAGCGTGCTGTTGTATCCGTAGAGGCTGATACGGTCGTAGTTGACCAGACCGATATACGCCAGGGCGGCGGCGACGCGTTTGACGTATATGCCCTTATGCGGGTCGCCCCAGTCCATACTCTTGGAGACATCCAGCAGGACGGTGATGTTGAGGTCTTCCTCCTCCATGAACAGTTTGAGCAGCAGCCGTTCGAGCCGGGCATAGATATTCCAGTCGAGGAAGCGGAGGTCATCGCCGACGACGTAGTTGCGATAGTCGGCGAACTCGATGCTTTCGCCTTTCTTTTTGCTCCGCCGCTCGCCCTTCATGCGGCCGATGAAGATTTTACGCGAGAGGATTTCAAGCTGCTCGAGCTTGGTCATGAACTCAGGCGAGAGGAGCACTTTATCGTCGTTTTTCGCCGTTCTCGCTGGAACCGTCGCCACGGATGATCCCTCACATACTACATATTACCGGCATGTGTTCGCTATTCTGTATTTCTGTATTTCTGTATTCTGTATTCTGTATTCTGTATTCTGTATTCAATCTCACGCCGCCACGCCGACGTCGCTGGGCAGCTTTTCGAGAACGTCCTCTAGCACGTAATCCGTGCTCAAGCCCTCGGCCTCGCCCTCGAAGTTCAGCAGCAGTCGGTGCCGCATGGCCGGCAGGGCTGCTTTCTTCACGTCGCCGAAGCTCACGTTGTAGCGGCCGTCGAGCAGGGCGTATATCTTCGCCGCCAGGGTCACGGCCTGGGCCCCGCGCGGGCTGGCGCCCCAACGTACATACTTGTTGACCGCATCGGTCGCGAAGGTCTCGTTCGGGTGCGTCGCCAGCACGAGCCGGATGGCGTAATCCTGCACGTGCGGCGCCACCACGATCCGCTTGACCAATTCCTGACCCGCGATGATCTGCTCGCCCGAAAGCACCGGCCGGATATCAGGCGTATACGCCGCTGTCGTCCGGTCCAGAATCGTCTTTAGCTCCTCGCGATCCGAATACCCCACGATCAGCTTGAAGAAGAACCGGTCGACTTGGGCCTCCGGCAGCGGATAGGTCCCCTCCTGCTCGATCGGGTTCTGCGTCGCCATCACGAAGAACGGCTCTTTGAGCAAATAACGCGTGCCGCTGGACGTGACGGTATGCTCCTGCATCGCCTCCAGCAGGGCCGACTGCGTCTTGGGCGTGGCCCGATTGATCTCGTCGGCCAGGACCATCTGGGCGAACAGCGGGCCGCGTTGGAACTCGAAGTGCCGCCGGCCGGTCTGCGGGTCCTCGGTGATGATGTTGGTGCCGATGATGTCGGCGGGCATCAGGTCGGGCGTGAACTG
>JAGMDK010000090.1 GCA_023128695.1 Phycisphaerae bacterium | reverse complement strand
CCGGCACGCCCTCCAGCAGCGCGTGGCCGCCGGCGAACAGGCAAATCAGCACGCCCTCCACGATCTCCTCGTGCCCGACGATCATCTTCCCGACTTCGTCGCGCAGTTTCCTGAACTCGTCCCGAAACTCCGCCACCTGTTGTTCGACCTGTACTTCGGTGCCTGCCATATGAATCTCCCGAGTCTGGCCGCGTACACCCCGCGGCCATAGGAACTTACGGAAACCAGTCCCGGAGATTCTAAATTGGAAGCGGAAAATGTGCGAACACGAAGTCCGCCATCTGGCCGTCACCGGCGGCTGCCAGGAAAGTGGGTAAGCCGGTGGGGCGGCCCTCCGCGGCCGCCATCGGTCCGTACTGGCGGGCACGGAGGCCCGCCCCACCCACTATGTTGACGCACACCCGACCGTCACCGGCGGCTGCCAGGCGGATTAGTCTACGCCTGGGAACTGCGGGAACGAGCCCGGCGGAGCCGATAGAGGGTGTTGAGTAAGCGAAATGAGTGAGCAGCCTGAACCAGGGCCACAACCATCCAAAGGACCCGCTGGGAATACAACCGGTAGCGATGCGCGAGAGGAAATCTCCGCCAGGTTGTCGGCGTTCTCTGAGCGGGTGGGGGCACTCCGCGCCGAATTCGACCAGCTCCATGAGAATATCGCTGCCGAGGCCGAGGCTCTGAATCGTCGGCAAGCCGAGGTTTCCGAACTAGCCGATCGGGTCGCTCAGCGCGCTGAGGAGTGTGAAAAACAGTCTGCCGCCCTGGACGAACTGGAGGCCGGGCTTGAGGAGCGCGCCCAGATGCTCGAGCAGCGGAGCGATGAAGAGCAGCGTCGCGCGGCACTCGCCGCCGAGGAGGAGCTGGAGCCGAACGCGGCCGCGCTTACGGCACAAGCGCGGGATGTGGAGCAACGGCTGACCGAGCTCGAAGAGGAAACCCGCGAATTGGATCAGGCCGGCCCAGCCGAGGAGCAACCTGTGGCCGCGACCGACGGGTTGTCCGACGAGCCGGTTGCCACGGAACAAGCCGGCCCGGCTCCGGAAGCCGATCCCGAGCGGCCGGAGGACGCCCTCGACGAGTCGTTACTCAGCCCGGAACAGCGTCAGAAGCTGCGAGTTCTGCGTCGGATAGCCGGCGACAAAGTGAGCGACGCGGAACTGCTGGCCCGGCTGGAAGGCGAAGACGGTCACGCGGCCAACGTCGGAAGAGAAAAGAAGAAGAAAAGCCGGTGGTGGGGGCATTAGTGATCCGTCACGCTTTTATCTGCGGGTTGGGTGGCCCATCGCTTTAGCGTTGGGGGACACGAATGGGCTGGATTATTCGTGTCGGTGGGGCGGGCGTCCCTGCCCGCCAGTCGCGGGCACGGAGGCCCGCACCACCTTGAAGAAGAGCCGCCCGCTTACTTCAACTTCGTCTTGAGCACCGACAGCAACTGCTGGTTGTCGATCGGCTTCTGGAACACGCCGGCCAGGCCGAGCTCGGAGTAGTCGATGTTGAGGTTCAGGTTGTCGCCCACCGAGCTGAGCATGTAGACCGGCTTGGTGTTGCCCTCGGCCTTGAGGTCTCGCACCAAGCTGGTGCCGGCGTCGACCTCTTCCATCATCAGGTCCACGATGATCAGATCGGGGCTAGCTTCCTTGTACTGCCTGAGACCCTGCTCGGCACTGCGGGCCTCGACCATCGCGTAGCCCTTGGCCTCCAGGACCAGACGCATGGCGTCCAGCAGATCCTGATCGTCATCGACAAATAGAATTACGTGTTTTCCGTCTTGCATTGCATGTCCCCAATCGCGGAGGCGACCGCCAAAGGCGAAGCGTGACGCTCAAATGTACGGTTACAAATAACAGGTTTGATAAACTCCAGGGCGGCGGCCAGGTTCGCCCGGGCCTGCTCGGACAACCTTTCGCCGAATTCGTTGAACTCATAGCCGCGGATACCCAAAACGTAGCCGGGCGTCGGAGAGTTGAACAGCTCCGCGGCCAGCCCCAGCACGGCTTCCGGCGTGACACTGTGCGTACTGAAGCTGATGGACGCTCGCGGCTCAATACGCTGGAATGAAAAAGGCGCCGGGCCGTTCGTGTCCGCGTCGGCGAACACCACCACGTCGTGCTCGGCGACGTTCGCCGCGTCCTCCACGCTGAGCTGGTAGTCGGAATCGACCGTCACGCCGGGGAGGTTCAACTCCTCCAGCGCGGCGGCCAGAGCGGGCCCCAGGCCGTCATCGCGGCGGCCGGGGTTGCCGTAGCCGATTACCAGGACTTTTGATAGACGCGAGTTCACGTATTTGCTCACTCTCGGCCGGCACGGGGGCCGGCCGCTACATTGTCGGGTGCCACTGCTCTGCGAGCAGTGCTCTCCGACGGCCGGCGAGCCGCCGACCGCCACATCACTGTGTGGCACCGGCTTCC
>JAGMDK010000009.1 GCA_023128695.1 Phycisphaerae bacterium | reverse complement strand
TGACACAGCCGTGCCACCCATCGCCGATCGCTGACCGCTGAGTGCTGACCGCTGATAGCTGAGTGCTGAAAGCTGAGTGCTGATAGCTGAGGGCTTTCTCTTGCCGCTCAAATTCACCAAAATGCACGGCCTCGGCAACGACTACGTGTACATCAGCCTCTTTGACCAACACGTGGACGAGCCGGCGGCGTTGGCACGCGCGATCAGCGCGCGACACCGCGGCGTGGGGAGCGACGGACTTATCCTCGTGACGCCGCCCGAAGAGCGCGACGCCCACGTCCGCATGATCGTGTACAACGCCGACGGCTCGCGGGCCGAAGTGTGCGGTAACGGGCTCCGCTGCGTCGCCAAGTTGGCCTATGAACACCGTCTGACGCGGGCGAATCCGCTCCGGGTGCAGACCGATCGCGGCGTGCTGTCACTCGACCTGGCGCTCGACGCCGAGGGGCGCGTAACCGAGGTGCGAGCGGACCTGGGCGTGCCGATCCTCGAGCCACGGCGGATTCCAGTAGCGTTGGAGGGCGACCGCGTCGTTTCCAAGCCGATTGCGGTGGAAGGGCACACGCTCTTGATGACCTGCGTGTCACTGGGCAACCCACATGCCGTGTTCTTTGAGCCGGAGTTGTCCCGCGTCCCGTTGAAAGAATGGGGGCCGCAACTCGAATGCCATCCGCTCTTCCCCGAGCGCATCAATGTGCACTTCGTGCAGGTCGTACGGCGTGACTTCGTCGGCATGTTGACGTGGGAGCGCGGCAGTGGCATCACGCGGGCCTGCGGAAGCGGCGCCTCGGCGGTGTGCGTGGCCGGCGTGCTGAACAACCTGACCGACCGTGCGATTGCCGCCCGCCTGCCCGGCGGCCAACTCGAGCTGGAGTGGGACCAGGCCTCAAATCACGTCTTCATGACCGGCCCGGCCGAAGAGGTTTTTACCGGGGTGTGGGCACCAGGTTGAGCGGGGGCCGCCTCGCCTCGTTCCACGAGTCCGTGTTCGGCTGCACGCTCGTCCCGCCGGAGCGTGCCGAACATGCCGGGCTTTTCGCATATCGCGTTTGCCGTCGATGATGTGGCCCAGACGGCCCGTCGGGTCTTCGAGGCGGGCGGGGAAGCGATAGGCGAGCTGGCCGAGGTTGAGGTCCCAGGGGCAGGTTCCCTCGTATTCCAATATGTGGCCGATCCGGAGGGCAACATCGTCGAGTTGCAGCGGTGGTCCTGAACACGCGAGCAGATGCTGGGCGGTTTCGCGCGCATGTGTTCCGTCAGGCCCTTACTCGTACGACACCCGCCGGGGCCAGGAACGCCGGCCGCGTCCCGTCCGGGACAGAGCCCGGACGCTACATCTCGGTATGGCATCGGCTTTCAGCCGGCGGGGCGATGTTCTCGTCGTCTGCCGACGCGGCGGCTTCACCCGCATACGCCAGTGGCTCATCATAATCCGTGTACGCCCGACGCAACGCCACGTGCACCAGACCGAGGAAAAACGGCTGAGAGGTGAGCGGGCGGCTGGTGAGCTCCGGGTGGGCCTGGGTCCCGACGTAATACGGGTGGAGCGACTCCGGCAACTCCAGAATGTTCATGATTTCGGCCCGCGGCGACTTGCCCGAGAAGATCATTCCCCCGGCGGTAAGCTGTGGCAGGTAGCGCGGGTCCACTTCGTAGCGGTGCCGAAAACGCATACGGGTCTTCTCGCCGAACATCCGTGAGGCCAGGGTGCCCGGCTTGATCTGGATGTCAAAACCGCCCAGGCGCATCGTGCCGCCCAGACCTTCGATCTTCTTCTGCTCCGGCAAGAGGCTGATTGTCGGGTAGCGGCATTCGTTGTCGATCTCCGTTGAGTTCGTGTCTTCCATGCCGCACACATTTCGGGCGAACTCGATCACCGCCATCTGGAATCCGTAGCAGATGCCCAAGCAGGGTAGCCGGGTTGTGCGGGCGTGCTTGAGGCAGGCGATCTTGCCCTCCGCCCCGCGGGTGCCGAACGCACCCGGGACGATAATGCCGTGGATGCCCCGCAGGGCCTGGTCGGCCGACTTGTCCGTCAGCTCCGAGGTGTCCACCCAACACACCTGGACCTTGCAGCCCAAGTAAACGCCGGCGTGCTCCAGGGCCTTGAGAATGCTCGCGTAGGCATCCCGCACCGCCGTGTATTTGCCGGTGATGCCGATCGAGACCTGCCGCTCGGCGTTACGCAGGCGGGTCAGATAGCCCGACCAGCGCTCGCGAGCGGCCCGCTCGGCTTCCTCATCCACCCGCGGCTTAAGCTCCAGCCAGTCCATCACGGCCTTGTCGTAACCGGCCCCGCGCAGCAACTCCGGGATCAGGTACACACTTTCACAGTCGTGCATGCTGAACACCCGCTCCGGCGGCACGTTCGAGAACAACGCGATTTTCTCCCGCACCTTCCGCGTTACCGGTGCCTGGGCGCGACAGGCGATGATGTGCGGCTGCACGCCGCATTCGAGCAGCCGGCGGATGCCGAGCTGGGCAGCCTTGCTCTTCTGCTCGCCGAGAATCGAGGGTTCCAGGACATAGGTGAGGGCCACGAAGCAGACGCTGTGCTGCCCCTCCTCGAAGGCGAGCTGCCGCATGGCTTCGATATAGTGGGCGTTTTCGACGTCGCCGACGGTGCCGCCGATCTCGACGAAGACCACGTCCGCCTTGCTCGCGATCGCCAGTTCACGGAGATGATTCTTCACCTCCCCGGTGACGTGTGGGATCATCTGCACGTCGCGGCCGAGGTAGCCGCCGGTGCGTTCACGGTCGAGCACGCGGCGGTAGATCTGGCCACTGGTGACGAAATTGAGGCGATTGAGATCCTGGGCGAGGGCGCGTTCATAGGTGCCCAGGTCCATGTCGCACTCGGTCCCGTCGTCGAGCACGAAGACCTCGCCGTGGCGGAAGGGATTGAGCGTGCCGGAGTCGATATTCAGATAGCCTTCGAGCTTGACCGGCGTGACGGTTAGCCCTTTGTCCTGGAGGCACTTGGCCAGGGATGAGCTGAAGATGCCCTTGCCCAGCCCGCTCATCACGGTGCCGAAGACGGCGACGAACTTCGTGGAGCCGAGCTGGTACCCCGCCGGCAGCGGCAGGTGGAACTCGGTTTCCCCGGACTGGTCTCGGATCGAGTTAAGCAGGTTTTCGTTATCCATCGCAGTCACCTAATGACATTCGATATTGCTCCCAACTCAGCGTTGGTGCGGGGGAGGGCGAAGCTCCCGCTGAGCCGCGGTCAGCGGGAGGGCGAAGCTCCCGCTGAGCCGCGGTCTATGGGAGGGCGAAGCTCCCGCTAAGCCGCGGTCAGCGGGAGGGCGAAGCTCCCGCTGAGCCGCGGCTCGGCAGGAGCCTCGCCCTCCCATTGAAAGCCGCGGCTCGGCAGGAGCCTCGCCCTCCCGTTCGCCTGCCCTACCCGTCAATTGACGCTTGACAGAGCACTAGTTTCAAGACTGTCGCTCGCGGCAGCGGGCCACAAACTGCTCATAATCGCGCGGCGTGTCGATCCCCACGCACGACTTCTCAACGATCTCAACAGCCAGTGCGCAGCCGCGTTCTAGTACGCGTAGCTGTTCGAGCTTTTCGATCTGCTCCAGCACACCAGGTTCCCAGGCGGCGAGCTGCAAAAGGAACGATCGGCGGTACGCATACACCCCGAGATGCAGGAGCCATCGAGCCGGGGTCGTGCCCCCACCGCCGTCTCGCGGATATGGTATCAGAGAGCGCGAAAAATACAGCGCCCGGCCGGCGGAATTCGTGACTACTTTAACCGCATTCGGGTCGTGCGGGTCCGAATCGGGCGGAAAAGGGGCCGCCAGCGTCGCGATCGGGCACTCCGGCGGCTCGCCGGCAAGGCGGTCCACCAGCCGATCAAGGTACGCCGGCTCCAGTTCCGGCTCATCGCCCTGCACGTTCAGAATGACGTCATCATCCGCCCCGCCGAGCCGCGCGACCACCTCGGCGATCCGGTCCGTGCCGCTGGGATGGTCCGCCCGAGTCATGGCCGCCTCGCCGCCGAATTCTTCCACCGCGGCGATGATCCGCTCGTCATCAGTCGCGACGATGCAGCGTTGGACACGCCGAGCGGCGCTCACTTGTTCATAAACGTGCTGGATCAGGTATTTGCCGGTCTGATGGGCGAGGGGCTTCCCGGGGAAACGCGTCGAGCCGTAGCGGGCTGGAATGATGGCGACTACGTCCATACCTCACGGGTCCGCTCGTGCCGGGAAGAAACCTCGTTCAGGGAGCATCATAGCGTGGCGGGCCAAGCGTGCCAATCGGATTTGCGGCGGGTATGCTGGGGGACAGGAATCGCATTCGATTGTCATTCGTGTCCCCCGCGGATTCGTGTATCGTCATATGGGGCAAAGAGCCGGGAGCCAACGGTGTGCGACGAATTGGAACAGCCTGGGCCGAATACGCCGGCCTCGCCGCGGGACGCTGAGCGGCGCCCGTTCTCGCGCCACGCCGTGCTATATCCGCAGACTTATCTCTGGTATGTCTTCCTGTCGTCGCTCGATTTGATGTTCACCAGGATTATCCTGCACCTGGATGGCCGCGAGATTAACACTCTCGCCAACTGGATCATCGAGACCTACAACATCCCCGGCCTCATCGCATACAAATTCATCCTGGTGGTCTTTGTCGTATTGGTTTGCGAGATTGTCGGCCGCCGCAACGTCCGGCTCGGCCGGAAGCTGGGTCGCTGGGCGATCGCGCTGAGCGTGGTTCCCGTGGTGGTCGGGGCGTTTCATCTGCTGCGGGTCAGTTTGGCGCTGCACGCCGATTGACTATTCCACCTCGAAGGACGTGGGAACGTGGGAACGTGGGAACGTGGGAAGGTGGGAATGTGGGAACGTGGGGACGTGGGAACGTGATAAGGTCGAAATTGGTTGCGAACGACCGCGCGGGCTAAAGCCCGCGGCTCTTCGGAGTCCTCGCACTATTCCGCTGGTGCGAGAATCCTTTCTACTCCGCTGGTGCGAGAATCCTTTCTCGCACCCTCTCGGAAATCTCTCCCCGCTTGTTCTTGGAGGCGGGAAGGGATTCCCGCAGACTGGGGTGCGAGATAGGAATCTCGCACCAGCGGCTTCCCACGTTCCCACCTTCCCACCTTCCCACGTTCCCACGTTCCCACTTCCCACGCTACTCCGCCGCCTCGACCTCTGGCGATACCTCGGCGAGGCGGGCCAGGAGGAAGGCTTCGAGCAGCTTGTCGCGGCCCAGTGGGACCCATTGCTCGCCGCGGCTCCGAGCCCCCCGCAGGCCCTCGGTTGTCGGCAAGCGCTCGTTGTAGATGGCCAACGCGCCGGACGCCGTTGTAACCTGACGCTCTGGTGCGCTGTAGCGGGATTTGTCCACGCGTACCGCGACGCGGTAGCGCGGGGCCGGGCGGCTGTCCTCTTCAGTGGTGCCCGGGGTGTCCTCCGCCGTGACGGGTTGCGTTTCCGTTGCAGCGCTCGGCGGGGGGGCCTCCTCGTCGTCGGTATCCGCCAGAGCGTTGAGGGGCTCGATGTTAATCGTCACTACCCGCCGCATCGTGTGCAGGCTTGATTCGAGCAGTTGGTATCCGCCTTGCGAGTCCACTCGCCAGGGCTCAAACCACTGGCCGCTGGTGGCGGGCTTCGAGATGACCAGCCCGCGGGTGCGATCCACGTATTCGGGCGGGAAGTCGCAGCGCCGTAGAAGCGACAGGGAGTCATCCACAAAGACCTCGTAATCGGGGACGCGGAGGATAATATCGGTCGGCCCGGCGGATTGTGGCGGGGCCTGACAGCCGGCCAGGAGGAGTATCCCGCCGACAATCAAAAAAACCTGGGCCGTTCGTTGGGCACTGCTTCTCATGCCGCGATAATAGGAGCGTTGCGGCGGATTGCAAGCCGGAACCTATCGGCCGGGAGCGCGGGGTGTGACCATTTTTTGTGGCAC
>JAGMDK010000089.1 GCA_023128695.1 Phycisphaerae bacterium | reverse complement strand
TGTGCGACTTCGCCTGGACGGCGGTCACCAGCGATGCCACGCTGGGCTACCTGGCGTTCGACGACTACTTCGATTTCTTGGTGGAAGAAGAGGTCTGCGACGTGCACTGGTGGGGCCTGAGCCTCATGTGGGATAGCGGCGCCTGGTACGAGTGCGACCCGGCCGGCATGGTCTTCGAGATCAAGTTCTACCCGGACGTCATGGGTATGCCAGATGTTCTCAACCCGGTCTGCCAGTACACCGTGGCACCGATCATCACCCAGGTCGATCTTTGTGCCGGCAACCCGCTGTGGTACTTCGAGGCCGACCTCGATCCGTGCTGCGTCGTGCCGTTCCCGATAGGCTGGATTTCGATCCAGAGCATCAGCAGCACGAACGACTGCGCATTCCTGTGGTTCGAGGGCATGCCGGGCAACTACATCTCGTACCAGGATCAGCCCCCGCTGGTGCTGAACGAGTTCGACCTGGCGTTCTGCCTGACGCCGGAACCGACAGATATCTGCCCGGGTGACTCCAACTGCGACCTGGTGATTAACTGGCGTGACATCGACTACTTCGTCGCGTCCCAGAACGACAACCAGGCGGCTTGGGAAGCGATGTTCCTGCCGGGCACGCCGACGTGCTCGTTCTGGAACAACGATTGCAATGGCGATGGCACAGTGAACTGGCGTGACATCGACCCGTTCGTGGCGTTGATGAACACGACCTGCCCGTAAGGACGAGTTCCTCGGCTGAGTAGTCAGTCGAGCTAGCTAAGTTATCAGAGCCGGCCGGTGAAAAACTTCACCGGCCGGCTTCGTTTATTTCAGCGGTCAGCTTTCAGCGGTCAGCTTTCAGCTTTCAGCTATCAGCTTTCAGCTATCAGCTTTCAGCTATCAGCTTTCAGCTTTCAGCTTTCAGCTTTCAGCGGTCAGCCTTTACCGAGGGGGGCCCCATCCTTTTCTGTTCACGCCTTGCGTGAACAAAAAATCGTTCGCGACCAATTGCGGCCTTATCACCTTATCACCTTATCACCGTGTCACGTTCCCACGTTCTTCAGCCCGCGGCTGAGGTGCGGTTATCTTTGCCGGTAGGTGATCCGCCCCCGCTTGAGATCGTAAGGCGAGAGTTCGACGGTGACGTGGTCCCCGGGGAGGATACGAATGAAGTGCTTGCGCATTTTGCCGGAGACGTGGGCGAGCACCTCGTGCTTTCCGCCGTCGCCGAGGTCCGCTTCGACGAGGAACATCGCATTGGGCAAGGCCTTCAACACGACGGCTTCCAAAATGATGGCATCTTCCTTGGCCACGGATTCTCCTGTCCTCGGCACAACAACGGGCGAGGGTGCAGAGGTCAGAGTAGCTCCCCCAGCCCTCCGGGTCAACGGGTTCACACGGTATGAATCGTTTATTCGGGGGACGTAGCCCGTGGCCCCGCGGCACCGGTGGAGTAAAATGACCGGCGGGCGTGTGCAACAAACCGGCCCGGCAAACGTTGTGCCTGGCAAAAGGACTTACAGAAGACTCTTTTGAAGAACAGGAGAACGCAATGAGAACCGCATGGTTGATTGGAATCGCAATCATTTGTCTGGCTCTGCCGGCCCGGGCCCAGGAGGGGGCGCGTGCCGGGAAGCCGGAGCAGGCCGGCGAAAGAGCGGGCTATCGCGGGCAGCGGGCCGGCCGGACTCTGCCAATGCAGTTGCTCCGGCAACTGCCCCAGCAACTGGAGCTCAGCCCCGAGCAGCGCACGCAGTTCCACGAGTTGGTCGCCGAGTTGAGGACGAAGTGGGACCTGGGCCGGGAAGATCGTGAGCAAATGCGCGCCCTTGCTCGTCAGTATCGCGAGGCACGACAGGCTGGAGAGACTGAGAAGGCCAAGGAGCTCCGGCGACAGATGCACGAGTTCGGCAACAAGCGCGAGCAACTCATAAAGGAATTCCTCAACGAGGTTGAAACCATCCTCGACGAACAGCAGATCGAGAAACTCAACCAATTCCGCCAAGAGCTGGAGCGGCGCATCGCCGGCCCCGAGGGCGGCTTGCAGCGCCTCATCCGGCGTCTGCCGGAAGAGCTCGATTTCACCGAGGAGCAGCGGGCCCGGTTCGATGATCTGATGGCGGAGCAGCGTGAAGCCCTCGAGCAGAGGCGTGAACAATTTCGCGAGCTGCGCCCGCTTTATGAAAAGCTGCGCGAGGCCCGGAGGGCCGGTGACGAAGCGCGGGCCGCGGAACTGGAGCAAGAGCTTGAGGAGAAGCGTCCGCCCCGGCTCGATCCCCAGAATTTCCTGGACAAGCTGGAACCGATCCTGACGGAAAAGCAGCTCGCCAAGCTGGCGGAGCTGAAGGCACGGTATGCTTCGAAACGAGGCGACCCTATTGACGTGCGCCGGATCCTGGACGCGGCCAAACGCCTGGATCTCAATGATGAGCAACGGGCGCGGCTGAAGGAGATCATTCGAGAGACGAAGGCCGTCGCCGGTCAGGGCCGCCTGGACGCCGAAACCAGAGCCGAGCTTGCTCAGAGCGTCAAGAGCCAGATTGTCGAGATGCTGGACGCCAACCAGGCCAACGAGTTTGAGCGTATGCTGGAGCGCGGCCCACGCCACGGCAGACACGGCGACCGCAAGATGCGAGAGGGGCGGGGTAAACACGGCGAACAAGACCAGCCCGGCCGGCGCGAGCGGCACCGCCGTGTGAAGCCGCCTCAAGATGACGAGTCCGTTGAAGAAACGTCGTAAGGTTTTGTTCGCTGGTGCGGGAGGGCGAGGCTCCTGCCGAGCCAAGCCGTGTGCCACTGCTCTTGAGCAGTGTCCAAGCGACCGCCGGTCAAGAAAAGACACTGCTCAAGAGCAGTGGCACACACGCGGCGGATTGTTAGCCGCCGAACAGGCGGGAGATGTCCTGGATCGTGACGAACAAGAAAACCAGTACGATCAGTCCAAGACCGGTCAGCGTCGTGATGACCTGCACCTTGAGACTAAGCGGCTTGCGGCGGATTTTTTCGAGGATCAGGAACATCATCAGGCCGCCATCCACGAGCGGGAAGGGCAGGAAGTTCAGCACCGCGAGGTTGATCGAGATAAAGGCGAGGAAGAACAGCAGATCCGCGACGCCCGCTTCCGCCTGGCGGTAGGCAAACTGGAGGATGCCCACGGGACCGGCGATGTGCTTCGGGCTGATGCCGCGTTCCTTCGTGAAGAAGTGCTCCACCATGCCCTTAATGACCCGGTAGACACTCCACAGTATGCGGTGGGATTCGTTGATTCCCATCGACAAGGCGGCTAGTGGGTTACCGTTAGCGTCGACGGTCTCTTTCAAGTTTGCCAGATGGGGGAGTTCGTAGTTGTAGCGGACGCGCAGTTGCCAGGGGTCGGCATTGTCGCTTCGTACGCTGAATTGCTCGGTGCGGGTGGTCTGGGCCAGGATGCTCGGCAGGTACTCGACGGTCACCGTTTTACCGACGTTCTGCTCCAGCAACTTGCGCACCGCGAAGGACCAGAGCAGGCTGGCCTTTTTGCCGCTCTCAAGCGTCACGCTCTCGATGTCATTAATAGAAAGGATGGTCGCGGTGGGGGGGAACCCCAGGATGGTCACGGGGGGGGGAAGCCCCAGCTCGTTGACGATGCTGTTGGGTACGGCCAGGTTCCCGACCCCCTCGTCGCTGCCGTGGCGATAACGGACCGCGACCGTCGTGCCGGCGGCTTTCCGCAGCGCCTCAAACACGTCGGACCAGCTTTCCAGCGGCTCTTCGTTGATCGCGATGATTTCTGAGCCGCGCGACATGTTCTGCAACATCGAGGCCGGCGTATCCGGAGCGATGTCCGCCACAATTGGCCGCAGCTCCTCGGATCCGAAGATGATCTCGACCCGTGGAGGCGCGGAACCGAACAATCGGAAGGGACTCCTCGGCGTGACGCTGAGGCCCACCTCCTCCTCGCCGCGCTCGACGACAACGGGAACGGGCCGGCCGTCATTGGCCTTGATGCTGTCGAGGACCTCGCTGTAGCGCGGATTGATCACATTGCCCCACTTCGCGATCACATCGCCGACTTCAAACCCGGCCTCTGCCGCCGGCGTTCCCGGGTTGACCACTTCCACACGCTGACGGCGGCGGAAGCCGAGGAGATGCCTGCTGTCAATGATCTCCGAGCTGGGGCCCTCGATCCGCGCGGGCTCGAACTGCAAGCGGGGGCGTCGCGCGACGGTGAGCGTTTGGTGAGCCTCCTCCTGCGCAGGGTCTGTTCGCTCGACCGTCAACTCAACCCCTGCTCCCTGACTCTTCTGGAAGGCCTCCATGATCTCGAAGGCGGTCGTCACCGGTTGGCCGTTGACGTGTGTGATCCGGTCGCCAGGTTTGAACTCCTGCTGGTCGGCCGTCTCAACGCCGGTCTCCGCGATGACGGGCGTGGACACGGCCATGATGCCGAGCAACTCCTTCTCGCCGTCGCGCATTTCGAGTTCGACGAGGAACTCCTGCTCCAGCGTTTTCCCGCCGCGCTCGATTTGGAGACGCATGGTCATCCCGGACAGCCCGGAGGCCATCACGATGTCTCGGAACGAGCGGACGCGGTTGCCGTCGATGGCTAGGACGCGGTCGCCCAGGAGCAGGCCGGCGTCAGCGGCCGGGCTGCCGGGCACTACGTAGCCGATGACCGGAGCCGCCATTTCCTTGCCCAGGGCGAGGAAGACGAAGGCGTAGACCAGGACGGCGAACAAGAGGTTGAAGACCACGCCGGCCGAGACGATGACCATGCGCCGGCCGACGGATTTGTTAGTGAAAGAGCGGGGGTCGTCGGTGGTTTTGATCTCGCCGGTTTCTTCGTTGATATCGATGTCGTCCTGCCCGAGCATTTTCACGTAGCCGCCCAGGGGGAAAGCATTCAGGCAGTAGTCGGTTTCGCCGTAACCTTTTTCCTCGATCTCTCCAGCGGTGTAGGTCGGCCGCGGGCCGAAGGTGAAGCCCTCGCCGCGGCGATAACCGACCAGGCGGTAGAAGAAACCAATGGCGAAACGGTTGACGCGGACGCCCATCCACTTGGCGGCCAGGAAATGCCCCAACTCGTGCACGAAGATGATGACCGAAAACCCGATCACCACCAGCAGGATCAAGTAGCCGGTATTTAGCCAATCCATGAACGAACTTGCGAGGGTTAGACCATCAACCACGCTTAACTCCGAATACATCGATTTATCTCTTCGCGGGCCCAGGCGTCGTGGGTCAGCAGTTCCTCCAGGGTAGGTTGGGCCTGCTGTTCGCGGCGCCCAAGCACCTGTTCGGTCAAGGACACGATCCGCCCAAACGGGATTTCGCCGGCGCGAAAGAACTCGACCGCCGCCTCGTTGGCGGCGTTGAGCACCGCGCCGCTGTTGCCGTCCGCGCGGGCCGCCTCATATCCCAGGCGTAACGCCGGAAAGCGCTCGAAGTCCGGCGGCTCAAAGTGCAGACAGCGGGCTTGGCTCCAGTCCAGCGGCTCGGCAATGCCCGGCACCCGACGCGGATACGTTATAGCATATTGTATCGGGGTTTTCATGTCTGGGGTACCGAGCTGGGCGATGAGCGAGCCGTCCCGGTATTCGACCATCGAGTGTACGATCGACTCGGGGTGGATCAGCACGTCGATTTGCTCGGCCGGCAGCCCGAACAGCCAGTGGGCCTCGATGATCTCCAGGGCCTTGTTCATCATCGTGGCGCTGTCGATCGTGATCTTCGGGCCCATCGACCAGGTCGGATGATTCAGCGCGTCGTCGAGCGTCGCCTGGGCGATTTGCGCCGCGGTCCACGCGCGGAACGGGCCGCCGGAGGCCGTCAGGTGGATTCGCCGCACGTCTTCCGCCCGGCCGGCGTGCAGGGCCTGGAAGATGGCGGAGTGCTCGCTATCCACCGGGATGAGGGTGGCGCCGCTTTTCTCCGCGAGCGGCATCATGAGCGAGCCGGCCACGACCAGCGATTCCTTGTTGGCCAGCCCGACGTCAAGGCCGCGCTGCACGGCCGCGAGCGTGGCGGGCAGGCCGG
>JAGMDK010000088.1 GCA_023128695.1 Phycisphaerae bacterium | reverse complement strand
ACCGGAGACAACTAGAGATTCAGTATGGGTAATTTGGATAAGAGCCTATTCCACAACCTGTGGCACAGGCTTCCAGCCTGTGATTTCACCGGCAAGATGCCGGTGCCACACCCGGTTATGAGATCGACTCCCGCGCCTTACTTGGCGCAGGCGCCCGCACCCAAGCTGGGAGTCGGCGTCGACCTCAACAGGTGTCGGGACCGCGTAGGCTGCTTACTCGGTCCCGATACCGTGCTTACTCGGTCCCGATCTCACCGAGATACGGACCGAACCTCACCGAGATCCGGGCTCGACCTCACCGAGGTCCGGACGCGACGCCGCCCCGCCGGGGCCCAGACGCACTGCCTGCGACTGTTGCGGTACGTCCGTGAGGCACGCCACGACTGCGACGTTGGGTGTACAATTCGGGAACCAGAGGTCTTGACCGAGAAGGAAACGCAGGGCGGGTTCCACCGGCCGGCGTGTAAAACCCGACCTGGCAGGTTCGATCGTGACGCTGGTGCGCTCGCTTGGTATAATGACTCACGCAGGAGGTTAAGCCTCATGGAACGTAGAACGTTTACCGCGTTACTCGAACGCGAAGGCGACGGATATGTCGCCATCTGTCCCGAACTCGACGTGGTCAGCCAGGGTGACACCGTGGAACAGGCTCAAGCCAATCTGTGCGAGGCCGTCGAGCTGTTCCTCGAAACAGCCAGTGACGCGGAGGTCGCCGAACGGTTGCACCCGGAAGTCTATGTAACCCGGATTGAGGTTGCCGGTGGGTAGGCTTCGCACCATGTCGGGGCGTGAGGTGTGCGCGATCCTTGCCGCGCACGGCTTCGAACAGGTGCGCCAACGCGGAAGTCACATCGTGATGCAGATGCGTCTGCCGGACACGACGATCACGGTGCCGGTTCCCGATCACGCGGAGCTGCGCCGAGGAACGCTGATGGCCATCATCCGTCAGAGCCGTCTGCCGCGCACGGAATTCGAGGGCTGACCCGTGATGAGCGTGGGCCATGCCACGCGACGCCGCCCCGCCGGGGCCCAGACGCACTGCCCGCGACTGTTGCGGTGCGTCCGCGACGCACCCTACAAAGCTGTGGAGGAGAGTACCCGATGAACAAGAACAAAAAACGCACTACGTCACGCGGCCTCAATGAAAGTCGCCCCCTCTGTCCCTCTGCCCCTCCTGCCTCTGCTTCTGCCTCTGCCTCTGCCCCTTCTGCCTCTGCCCCTTTTCTGCCTTCTGCCTTCATCTCAGCGTGTTTTCTGACATCAATCGCCGTTCTTGCCATCGCCGCGTTGCCCGTAGTGCACGCTCAGCCACGCGACGAAGGGCTGGTGGGCTACTGGAGCTTTGATGAGGGAAGCGGTGATACTGTCCACGATTCCTCCGGACACGGAAATCATGGTGACATCTACGGGGCCGAGTGGGCCGAGGGTATCTCTGGCGCCGGGCTGTGGTTCGACGGGACGGAGGACAGCGTTCGGATTCCCAATTCGCCGAGCCTGAATCCCACCAGTGTTACCATGGTTGCCTGGTTCAACGGACAAGTTATCGCGGGCACCACCAACTATGCATACCTCATTGAGAAATGGCAATGGATTCCATCATACCCTAGTGGATACGGCTACCGGATACAAGTACAGGTGGCAGGTCAGAACTCGTTCCAAGGGCTTGTCGGCATCGGAGACGGGACCTATTACGGTACAGGATGGACTGCGTTCAGCAGTGACGTGTGGCACTGCGCTGTCGTGACATACGACGATTCAACAGGGATAACCCGGGCGTATTTGGACGGAGACCTTACGGCCGGCACGACGATTACCGCGCAGCCGATACCGCCAACAGAAGGCCCGTTATTCATCGATGCATGGTTGCACTTCTGTGGGATCATCGACGAGGTCCGCATCTACAACAGAGCAATGAGCGAGGAAGAGATACAGGAACTGTACTCGTTTTACGGCGGCTTCACGAACGCCTTCTCCTGGGCGACGTTCGACGCCGGCGACCATGGCGTTGGCGATAACCCTGACGGATACATCGGTGGGGCATTCGACGGACGATACGTCTATTTTGCACCTTACTACAATGGGGATACCTTCCACGGCGAAGTGCTGCGATACGACACCAGCAGTGAGTTTTACGACGCGTCGTCCTGGTACGTGTACGATGCCGGCGAGCATGGCGTGGGCGATGACCCGGATGGGTACCAAGGTGCTGTGTTTGACGGACGATATGTGTATTTCGCGCCTCATGACAATGGCACCGGAGCACACGCCGAGGTCCTCCGCTACGACACGATGGGCGACTTTGAGGCTCCGGCTTCTTGGGGTGCGTTCAACGCCGAAGCCAGCCCAGTCTCGGCAAAGGGCGGCTACATTGGTGGCGTGTTCGACGGGCGATACGTTTACTTCGCGCCGGGCGGTACCGGCGTGCCACACGGGGAGGTACTGCGCTACGATACGGCCAGCGGTTTTTCTGACCCCTTATCGTGGACAACGTACGACGCTGGGGACCATGGTGTGGGCAACGATCCTGACGGATATGTGGGGCCCGTTTTCGACGGCCAATACGTCTATTTTGCACCTCACTACAATGGGGAGAGCCGGCACGGCGAAGTGCTGCGATACGATACAGGCGGCGACTTTCGGCAAGCATCCTCCTGGGGGACGTACGATCCCGGAGAACACGGCGTGGGCGACGACCCCGATGGCTACTCCGGCACCGTCTTCGACGGCCGATACGTCTACTTGGCGCCTATGCATAACGGGACCAACTACCACGGGGAAGTGCTGCGCTATGACACCCATGAAGAGTTCGCGAACGTCGGCTCCTGGAGTGTGTTCGATGCAGGGGAGCAAGGCATAGGCGAGAATCCTGACGGCTACAGCGGTGCCATCTTCGACGGACGATATGTATGTTTCGTGCCGAGTCATGACGACGATGGCTACCACGGCGAGGTGCTGCGCTACGACACGCTGGGGAACTTCGAGGATATCGCGTCCTGGGCCACCTACGACTATGGTGAGCACTGCGGTGGGGGTTGCGATGACCCTGACGGGTACGGCAGTGGCGCGTTCGACGGCCGGTATGTTTACTTCGCCCCATATCGAAACGGAGAAAGCACGTGGCATGGCGAAGTGCTGCGGTACGACACGGCCGCGGGCGTGCCGGGTGTTGACGTTTCGGTGAGTGCGGATGACGTTACCCTGACGCTGATCGATCCTGACGTGGAAGCCGCGATCACCGTTCACAACCTGGGGATCGAAGAGGCCAGCGATGTTGTTGTGGAGGTGTTCAAGCATGTCGGGGCTGCCGGCTTTGTGTCAGTCGGTACAGACGTGATTGCGTCCATCCAGCCGGCTTCCCATGCGTCCGCGAGCATTACGTTCACACCAGACTTCATCGGCCAGGAGATCAAGGTCGTCACCTCGCTTTCCGGGGTGGCCTACGACGGCAACCCGTCCAACAACCAGGTCATCGTGATCTGGAACGGCGGCGGAGACGATCCCATCGTCCTTGCGGTCGAGGCGGAGCACGATGGCGATGATCAGCCCGACGTCGCCGGGCGCTACATCGCCGACGTGGCGCTGGACAACACGTTCTACGCCACGGTCCTGGGCGGCGCGTCGCATATCACCGGCGTGAGCTTTCAAATGGACGCCGACCCGCCGGTGGCCGGCATGAAGCAGGCCGACGGGCGCTGGAAGGCGACGTTCGACATGGGTGGCCTGGAAGGCGGCGTGGCACACACGTTGACCGTCATAGCCACCGACGCCCTGGGCACTCCTTCGGAGCCTGAAGAACTGGCCATCGACGTCATCCCGCTCCCATCGTGGGCGGAGGAGTGGAACAGTGGGTTTGACGGCTACTACGCGCTGGCCGGCTTCGTGCCGGTCGAATGGCGCCTGGACCAGGAGATGCCGCAGGATTGGCTGGTGATCGGCGGGAAGCTGAATCGCTTCCGGGGCGGGCTGTTTACCACCGCCGTGGTCCCGCTGGACGGCCCGGCCCTCGACGGGACGATCGACCCGGCGTTGTACGTGTCGGTCCTGGACGGCTTCGCGACGGTCAACTTCACGGTGGACGGGCTCGAAGTGGAAAGCGAGACCCTGGACATCAAGGAGACCGTGGACCCCGAGGACGACGCGACGTACGAGGCCGCCGTCAACCTGTACAACCAACTCAGCTACACGCCGGGCTTCGACGAGGAGACACTGGAACTGCTGGGCGTCTATATCGGCTTTGAGAAGGACTTCGAGCACGACCCGATCGAGGTCAACCTGACGCCGACGCCGGTGTTCTTCTCGATCGGCGGCTGGCCGATGAGCTTCGAGGCGGACATGTCGTTCACGCCGGGTGTGGGGCTGTGCATCACGGTGTACGCCAGCGGCAGCGGGTTCGAGTTTGCCCAGCCGACGTACGTCGAGCCGCGGCTGAACATCCAGGTGGCGGGGACCATCAACATCATCGACGTGGGCCTGGCGGCCATCGGGGCGAGCATCCAGCCGAACGTGACGTTCTTCTACAACATTGCGTACGTGCCGCCGCTCTCCTGGGACGGCGACTGGATCATCGAGTTTATCCTGGACATCTGCGCCCGGCTGCGGCTGGGCTGGTGTCCGTTCTGCGAGCACTACGACCTGGGTTGCCTGACGGTCTTCGAGCATACGTGGTATGAGGAGGACAAGGCAGAAGGCAGATGGCAGAAGGCAGAAGGGGATCCGCCGGTGGATCCGGAGGGCGTGTTGAACCGTCCGGTGATCGTCGGCGGGCTGGGACGGGGTGAGCGAGTTCTCGTGTACACGTTGGATGATCCCTACGGTGCGGGCGCGGAAATCATGGCCCAGGTTGACCCGGGCACCGGCATGTGGGAGCCGGCGGCGCGGGTCACCAACGACGTGTATCCCGACCTCGACGCGACGCTGGCATACACGCATGACGGCCAGGCCGTGGCGATGTGGACCAAGGTCGAGATGACGGCCGACGAGATCGACGAATATACCACGATGGACGAGATCATCGGAACGTTCGACCTGTACTGGTCGATCTGGGACGGTGCGGAGTGGTCAGCCGAGGCGGCGCTGACGGATGATGCCTTCGCCGACGGCATGGCGAAGGTTGCGTTCTCCGACATGACCTCCAACGGCCTGGCGCTGTGGTGCCGCGACGAGGCCAACGACTTTGATGATGTGACCGCCGACGAGGTCGCCTACGCGGCCTGGGACGGCGCGAGCTGGTCTGCACCCGTCTACCTGACCGCCGACACGCTCGGCGACCGCCAGATTGCGGTCTGCTACCACGCGGGAACCAGCGCGGCTCTCGCCGTCTGGACGAAGGAAATCGACCCGGTCGATCATCTCCTGACCGTCTACTACGCCGAGTGGGACGGATCCACGTGGACCGTGCCGACCCCGGTGCCGGGCGTTTCGGAGGAATGGGTCGCGCAGGTCAACGTGTCGCCGCTGTCCGACGGCCGCGTGCTGGCGGCCTGGGGCGTGCAGGCGGACGACGGCTGGCAGGTCAAGGTCGCGATCTTCGACGCGACCACCGGCTGGGGCGATATCGAGGTCGTGCAGAGCCAACTGGCACTGGTGGACGGCCTGCAACTGCAAGTCTCCGCCGATGATGTCGTGCACGTCTTCTGGCACGGCTTCACGCTGGATGATGATCTCTTCGGTGTGTCCAAGGACATCGGCAGCCGCAGCGATACGTGGGTCGGCCCCACTACGCTGACCAGCGGCGCAGAGATCGAATGGCAACTGACCGGCACGCTGGACGCCACTGGTGAACTCTCACTCGTATACGCCCGCGAACAGGGCCGCTCGCGAGAGCCGCTGCCGCCCAACCGAAACGGTCTGCCGGATGAGCTTGGAGGTTCGACCGTCCCCGGCGGCGGCAACTGGACCGTGACGGATGACGACCTGACGCTGCTCGGCGAACCCTGGCTGCACGAGACGGTGACGATCGAGGCCGTGTTGACCAACACCGGCACGACCGACAGCGTGCAGACCACGGCTCAGTTCTGGCTGGGCGATCCCAACGCCCCGGAGAGCACGCCGATCGGCGATCCAATAGACGTTGCGGGCATCCCGCCGCTGGATTCGATCATCATCGAGTCGGAGGAGTTCACGTTCGAGCAAGTGGGTTACGTAGATGTGTACCTCGTCGTGACCGCTCCGGTGGCTGAAGTTGATCCGTCCGACAACCAGGCAATCTTGGGCATCGACGTGATCAACAACGACACAATCCCGCCGCAGGTGTTACAAACGACGATGACCCCGCTGCGCGACTCCGGCCGGCTTGGCGCCAGGTTGGCCGTGACCTTCGACGAACCCATGACGCCGCCCACTGTCCAGGACGTGCTGCTGGTTGGCGACACCAGCGGCCAGGCCGTCCCGGATCAGGTCTCCGTGGACCCGACCGGCGAGGTGATGACGGTGGTGTTCGAGGACTACCTGAGCCAGGACATGTACACATTCACGATTGTGGCCAGCCGCGTGACCGACGAGGCCGGCAACCCGCTCGACGGGAACGGCGACGGCACCGGCGGCGACGATTACGTCGTGACGTTCAGCCTGCTGCCCGGCGATTTCGACCACGACGGCGACGTGGACATCGACGACTTCAACACCTTCGCCGAGTGCCTGGCCGGCCCGGACGTTTTCGACCCGCCGCCGGGCTGTAACCCGGGCGATTTCATCAACGCCGACCTGGACGGCGACAGCGACGTGGACCTGGTCGACTTCGTGACGTTCCAGGAGTCGTTCACGGGGTAGTAGGTGGCATAACAGTCCGCCGCTATGGGTTACGCGACGTTTTGAAGTCCTGCCTCGTCAGTGCTTCGACAGGTCGAGCTTTCGTAGATATGCCGCCAGCGGCTTGGCCATATCCGGCCGTCGCAGGGCGCACTCGATATTAGTGATCAGGAAGCGCAGCGGATCACCCGTGGTATGCCACTCGCCCTCGATCGGATGGGCAATCACACACGCCTCACGACAGAGCTTATCAATGGCATCAGTCAGGTACAGTTCGTTACCCAAGCCGAGTTCCCGGCGTTCCAGAATCTCGATAATGCGCGGCGACAGCACAAAGCGCCCGAGCTGGGCCAGCAGGGACGGTGCTTTATCGTGAGGCGCTTTCTCGATGATATGCTCCAACTCCTTCGGCTCCGTGCCGGGTTTCAACAGGGCGCTGCCGTAGCGAGAGATCTCCGCCGGCGGCACCTCCTGGAAGGCCACCACCGCGGCGGGCTGGTGCTTGAGGTAGACATCGATCAACTGCTTGATGCACGGAGTTTCGGAGAAAACCACATCGTCCCCAAACATGTATGCGAAGGGCTCGTCGCCGAGGAAGTCCTTGGCGGCCAGAAGCGGCGTTCCGTTGCCATACGGCAGGTGCCGGCCTTGACGAATCTGGCAGAAGTTGGCCATCTTGGGCAGCGCCTGGATCATCGCCAGGTAGTCAGGCTTGTTCTGCTCGGCCAAGTGCACCTCGAGTGCACGAGAGCTGTCAAAATGGTCCGCGATCAAGCCCGTCCCAGAACGCGTAACGAGCACGATGTCCTCGATCCCGGCGTCGACCGCCTCTTCGACCAGATACTGAACGATGGGCTTATCGAGGATGGGCAGGAGCTCCTTGGGCACCACTTTCACGGCGGGCAGAAAACGTGTGCCATAACCTGCCACGGCAATTACCGCCTTCTTAATTTTCACCTACAGTTCCTTTTTCGTGTCGAATGAGCCGAGTGTCGCTAATTGCGTAATAGAGGTCTGCTGGGTTAAGCCATCGCCCCGGGCACGCAAACGACCTCAGCGGTTACCGGCTGCAAGCCGCCCGGATTGTCCCCGTTGCGGCCACGGACGGCAAGGGTTGCTTCCGGTCGACGCCGGCGTCGTCCCAGGTTCTAAATTCTTGGCGTTTCCCGTCGGATCGGATAAAGTAGAATCCGCGCCGCGCCGTATTGAAGGATATGCCGGTGTTCGTTTTGACGGGTTTCCCGTGCCGGTTGACCCAGATGCGAGGACGCGCCATGATTGTTACTCCGTCTGTGTGCCGCGGCTCTCAGCGTGGCAAACACCATCGTAGAGGGCGGAGTTTAGGTCAAATTGCATTGGAGAGGTGTCCGAGTGGCCTAAGGAGCACGCTTGGAAAGCGTGTGTACGGGTTTCCGTACCGCGGGTTCGAATCCCGCCCTCTCCGTTCTTGAGTCCTTGCTACGACACGTCAATTCCCGGCCGCTACATTTTCCGGCCGAAGCCGACTTTTGCGGCGGACTGCTAAGGACCGCAAATGGAGTAGCCCCGCGGCCCCGAGGGGCTACCAACGGCCACGCCGTCCGCCGCCACCGCCCGCGGGCCGGGGCTCGCTCACTCGGGCAACTCGGAGCAGTCGACCAGCTCGCCGTTGCGGTAGCAGAGCGTTTCGGTTGTCGTGGGCATGGTCAGGTCGCGCGCCAGCCAGCCGGCGCCGAATGACGCCAAGTGCGATCCAACCAGCCACTCCGCACAGCCGGTCGTCGTGCCAAGCAGGGCGACGGCCGCGAGGGTCGCCATAAGCCATGTCGTGATTCTGCGTTGCATCCTGTACTCCTGTCGCCGGGTCTGGCGGTTTCGGTTTATCTCCAGTCGCGTTTTGCCGGCGCCTGTCCGTGCCAGGCGATGGCCGGCATGAATACTGGCAGTCCGCCGCAAAAGTCATGTAGCGTCCGGGCCCTGCACCGGACGTCTTCGCCATACGGCGTTTCTCCCGCGTTCCACGGCCGGTACGGGGCCCGGCCG
>JAGMDK010000087.1 GCA_023128695.1 Phycisphaerae bacterium | reverse complement strand
AAGTGCCGTTTTTCAGGGACGACCATGGTACTCACACACCGGCTGTGTGGCCCGGCTGTGTCAGCCGTGTGTGGAACGCAGGTATTCACGGCCGACACGGCCGTGCCACCCATGGTATTCACGCCCGATGGGTGACCCGGCTGTGTCAGCCGTGTGTGGAACGCAGGTATTCACGGCCGACACGGTCGTGCCACCCATGGTACTCACGCCCGGCGGCCCGGCCGCTACATTTGAAGCCGGCGTCGTAGCAGATTCAATGCCGTCCGAGCAGCACGAACGCGGATTACTTCGCGCGGCTGATCGCCGCCGAAAAGACGCCTATGCACCGTGGTCTGGGCCGGCGTTCGGATGCCGATAAAAACCAGGCCGACAGGTTTTTGTGGGGTTCCGCCCGTTGGGCCGGCGATGCCGGTCACCGAAATCGCGTAGTGCGTGCCGAAGACCCGGGCTGCGCCCTGTGCCATGGCCCGGGCGACAACGTCGCTGACTGCCCCGTGGCGTTCGAGGTCAGCGCGGGCAACCCCGAGTAAATTGATCTTCGCCTCGTTGGCGTACGTGACCACGCCGCCGGAATAATACTGACTACTGCCGGCAACGTCGGTGAGCAGCTTGCCGAGCAGGCCGCCGGTGCAGGACTCCGCGGTGCTGAGCGTGCTGCCGGAGGCCGTCAAGAGGGCTCCCACGACGCCGGCGAGGGTCTCGTCATCGCGGCCGAAGACAACCTCGCCGAGTCGGCGGCGAAGCTCGGCCTCGGTTTCATCCAGGCGGGCTTCGGCCTCCTCCCGCGTGGGCGCGGAGGCGTTGACGCGGATACCGATGAGGCCGAGTTCGGCGGTGGTGCCGACTTCCGGGTTGCGACCCCGCTCCATCAGGTCGCGGATACGTTCGCCGAGATCGGACTCGCCGAGCCCGAAGGTGTGCAGGCGGCGGGCCAGCAGCACGGAACCGGCGGCGGCGAGGCGCAGTTGCGGCACGATCTCACACTCGAACATCCTACGCATTTCAAACGGCACGCCGGGCATGACGTAGCACGGCGTGCCGCGCAGCTCGATCCGCAGCCCGGGGGCGGTGCCGCGGGGATTGGGGAGGGCTCGGCCGGTCCGCGGGACCAGCGCCTGAACCTGGTTGCGCTCGGGCATTTCCCGCTCTCGGGCGGCGAAGAAGGCCCGCAGATGTTCAAGACTCGGGGCGTGGAGTTCCAGTTCCACCCCGGCGGCATCGGCGAGGGCCTGCCGGGTGAGGTCATCGTCGGTGGGGCCCAGGCCGCCGGTCGCGAGGATTACGTCGCAGGCCGCCGATGCCTGGAGGAGCACGTCGCGGATGGCCTCGGCATCGTCGGCGACGGTGACGTGACGCCGGGTACGAATGCCCAGCCCCGCGAGTTGGGCGGCGAGCCAGGGGCCGTTTGTATCTACTGTTTGCCCGAGGGTCAGCTCGGTCCCGATGGAGATCACCCACGCCTGTTGCATTGGTCCGCCGTTTGCAGGAACTCTGGTGTTGCCGTACGCTGATTGTAGCCGATTGTCGGCGGCCCGGTCGCGGGTCAGTAGCCCAAATGGCAGAGGCAAGGGACTTAAAATCCCTCCAGTGCGGGTTCGAATCCCGTCTGACCCAGTGTGTTTGTTGTGCTTGAGCTGGTAGCCATGAGAGCAGGAGAGATGGTGTGACGGAAGACGCCGGCGGTGACGCTCAAGATGGGGGTGGAGCGGCACATGAAGGAGCGTGTCCCGGAGATAAACGAGGTCGTCAACGTGGAGTAGACCGTCGGTTCATGGGCGGCGCCCGCCGCGGAGATGCCTGGGAGGCTCCAGTGAAATCCCCCATCGTCACCGTCTTCGGCAGCTCAAGCTCACAACAGCTCAGTTCCGCCTACCAAGGAGCCTATGATCTCGGCCGCGCCATCGCTGACCATGGCTGGACGCTCTGCAACGGGGGCTACGGCGGGACGATGGAAGCCGCCGCCAGGGGTGCTGTCGAAGCCGGCGGACACACCATCGGCGTGACGTGCCTGATTTTCGGCCGGCGGGGCGGGGCCAACCGCTACATCAAGCAAGAGGTCCCCACCTTCGACTTGCTCACGCGGTTGAACACGCTCGTCCGCCTCGGGAACGCCTACGTCGTGCTCCCCGGCGGCACCGGCACCCTGCTCGAACTCGCCTTCGTTTGGGAGCTGTTCAACAAGGGCCTGCTGCGACGAAAGGCCCCGATCATCCTGCTCGGTAATCATTGGAGGCGGCTCATCGACTCCATCCGACGCGAGCAACCTGAAGCACTCGAACTGAAGATTGCCGCCGACGTGCCGATGGTAATCGACTACCTCCGGCCGGCTCTCCAGCGAAAAACCGGGCCGACCGACGCAGCACCCACGGTTCTAGAATAATGGTAAGAGTTCAGCCGTATGCAA
>JAGMDK010000086.1 GCA_023128695.1 Phycisphaerae bacterium | reverse complement strand
ACGCCTCGATGAATAAGAGCCCGCCGGCAACGATGAGTGTCAGTATCAGCAGTGAACCGAGACAAGCCGATCCGGCTCGTCTGCAGCGGCGAGCAGTTTCATCCGCGGAACCCCGAGCGTCAGCGAGCGGGCTTATCCCCGCGCTGACGCTTGGGGTTCTGTCCACTCGGGATCGTCCGGGGCCGTACCCGCCGATCAGCCCGACCGCGGCCAAGGCCCACAACAACATGGTCCATTTCACGCCCCCGCCGGCGGAGCCGCCCAGGCCGCCCACCAACACGACGCCCGCGAGAACCAGCTTGGTGCCTTCGCTGACGCCGCGCTCGGTAAGCTGCTCGGTTGTAATGCCCGCGCCGGAGGCACAGGCTACCTGGATCAAGCCGCGCGCGTAGCGCACTCCGGCGGACTGGGCCGTTAAGCGATTGTCTTCGGGTTGCCCGTGACGTTGATTCCCACGCGGGACCTCCAGCGCTGCGATCGCACCTGCCACGAGCAGGAGGGCTAACAGGTATGTGCAACAAGCGAGCAATGGATACCGTCTCGAAGAGCCGCGCCACACTGAGCCCCAAATCGGAAACAGCCAAACTAACCAGCCGACAGCCCCCAACAACGACACGACCGCGTAGATACTGTATCCGCGTACTCCTTCCGTGCCCCGCAACCAGCCCAGTGATGAGAAGGCCGAGATGACGTTCCACGCGGTATCCGTAAACCGCGTGCCGCTGCCCAGGGTCTGTTCGAGAATCCAGACTAGCGGGATCAGCAATGCTGGCAGGATAATAAACACAGCCAGGATCAGCCGGATTGAGGGCAGCCGTCTATAGGTGTTTGCCCAAAGACGCCCCACTGCTTGTCTGGCTGCCGCCAAGTAGAGCACGGCCCCCGCCACGCCGAGTCCCGCCAATAGCCAGCGCCCCAGCGGCGTGTAATCGTCGTCCAGGTCGTATGTCAGCAGGCCGACGCCGCAAGTGGCGCTGAGCGCGTCGAAGCCGGCCTGCCAGACCGGCCGCATGCCATAGGAACCGCGGTCGCGCTCGGAGAGTTGCACGCAGCTTTGTTGCAGCAAGAGACGGCTGCCAAGAAAAGCCAGGACCAACAAGGCGATGGGCAGCCAGAGTTCTGGACGACCGAGATGTTTCATGCTTGCGGAATCCTAGTGTTCCATCACACATCATTTGACGGGCTTGTGTGCCACTGCTCTTGAGCAGTGTCCCAGCAACAACTGGCCAGGAAAAACACTGCTCAAGAGCAGTGGCACACATTCTGATCGGTACGCTACCAGTCAAATCCGCGTTGACAGAGCATTAGGCGGATCGTCGACACCGATCAACTTGCGCCAGGCGCGGATTCGTTCGAGCGCGGTCGCCGCGTCGCATCCTGCTAAATCAAGTTCGCGCATCTCGCGCACGACCACCTCCTCCGGTTCCTCAAACAGCCGCAGTTGGCGAATCCGGCGGCGTTGGACGGCGGCCAGCACGGGCCGATGTGATTCGCGTGAGAAGGTCTTCTCAAGCTCATTGAGCACCGCGTTGGCTCGTTCGAGGACGTCGCGCGGGATGCCGGCCAGCTTGCCGACGTGCAGTCCATAGCTGCGGCCGGTCGCTCCGGGCACGATGCGATGCAGGAAAACGACCTGATCTTCGTATTCGCGGACGGAGACGTTGAGGTTGAAGACCGGGTCGAGCAACTCGTCGAGCTCGGTCAGCTCGTGGTAATGCGTGGCGAAGAGAGTACGGCAGCGAATCCGGGTAGCCAGATACTCGGTTATCGCCCAGGCCAGCGCGACGCCGTCGAAGGTGCTCGTGCCGCGACCGACCTCGTCGAGGATCACGAGACTGCGTTGCGATGCGTTATGCAGGATATTGGCGGTTTCGAGCATCTCAACCATGAACGTCGATTGCCCGCGGGCGAGCTCGTCGCTGGCCCCCACGCGAGTGAAGATGCGATCGGTGAGCCCCAGCTTGAACGACTTGGCCGGCACCCAGCAGCCGCAATGCGCCAACAGCGTCAGCAATGCAACTTGGCGGACATAGGTACTCTTGCCGGCCATGTTCGGCCCGGTGATCAGCGCCAGGGATTGTCCGCCGGCGGTTAGCTCCGCCTCGTTGGCGACGAAAGTGGCCTCCAGCGTCTGCTCCAGCACCGGATGCCGGCCTGCGTCGATCACCATTAGTGGCTCATCGACAAATTCCGGACGGCAATAGCGGCGTTTGATCGCCAGCTCGGCCCAGCCGGCCAGCACATCCAATCGCGCCAAGGCTATCGCGGCCCGTTGTAGTGTTGGAATGTGCTCCACCAAGCCGTCACGCAATTCGCAAAACAGGTCGTATTCCAATTCGTTGGCCCGCGACTCGGCCGAGAGCGCCTCCGACTCGTACTTCTTCAGCTCGTCCGTGATGTACCGCTCGGCGTTCTTCAACGTCTG
>JAGMDK010000085.1 GCA_023128695.1 Phycisphaerae bacterium | reverse complement strand
TTCATGGATAGCGTCCGGTCTCCGTGCCTGACGAGATGTAGCGTCCGGGCTCCGTACCGGACGTGTCACGTAGCGGCCGGGCCCCGTACCGGCCGTCCCACCGGCTGGAAGCCGGTGCCACAAAAAAATGTAGCGTCCGGCCTCCGTGCCTGACGAAATGTAGCGTCCGGGCTCCGTCCCGGACGTCGTTGTGGAAGAGCGTTCTTCCCGCATCCTACGGCCGGGACAGAGCCCGGACGCTACATTTCCAGACCGGCACGGACTCTCGCGGCGGACTGCCATGCAGCAGAGCCCCTGTAATCCGGACACGGTCGGTCTCAGTCCGATCGACGGGCTTTGAGGTAATCCAGCGGGGGGAGGTTGTTATGCCGATCCGCATAAAACGCCGTGATAAACCGCGAGACAGAGCGCAACCTACATAAGACACAGGACTTCGCGTGCCTTTGGCAGACGCTCCAGAGGCGTGTTATACGGACAGGAAACCAAAGTTCCGCATGTTATGCGGATCAAGCTAATTATTGTTGCGGGAGAGGAGAACGACATGACAAGCGCAGAGAAGGTCATCGGTAAAGCCAAGGCGCAGCCAACGCTTGGCACGAGAACGTCAGATCGGCCACTCATGACGGGCATCAACCAACTTGGCGGCGCGGAACCGGTGTCCCTACGCAGTGTTATTCTGGGCATTCTCCGGCACGAGGAATTCGCCGATACTCTCGTCGAGGCCATCGACGCTCACCTGCCCCGAGAGATGACGGCGGACACGCGTGACCAGGCCCGGCATGCCGTCCTCTGCAACATGGTTCGGCGCGTCGTTAGGAACGTGCAAACCCACCCACGGCGGCATGCCCTCGTGTGCCTCATGCGGGACTCCGACATAGCGTCCGACGAAGCCTTCATGGCACTCGAATTCGTCTACTCCTGCGTGATCAACCACTTCAAAGGCGAACTCGCGGAGCTCTTGGCGCATCCTTTGCTGAGCGACTTCGCATCCCACCTGGTAACAAACAACCTCTCGCCACCTGGAGTGCAGTTCATTCCAGGACACGCTTTCACGACGCCTCGAAATGAGGGACAGAAAACTCAGTACAAGAGCGCAGATGCAATACTGACGGTTACGACAGACCAATGGGCGGACTGGAATTCAAAGGGTCACGCGCTTCCCGCCGGTCACTTGGTCCTCGTTGCTGCGGCGGAGATCAAAGCGTATCGGCAATCACTTCGCAAGACATTCGGGCAGCTCGCTGCGCAGGTGGGCCGCTTTCGCTTCGGGATGTGCATGTCTGGAACGACCCTCGATCCAGCCGAGGTTTTCCTTGCGATAGGCAACAAACGGGGCTCGATGGATTGCGTGCCATGTCTAGCCCCGTACCCTGCCGAGCGTTTCGCCCGGCTCGTGATCCGCCCCAGTCTAAAGACTCGGCCGCAATGTTCGCTAGATGAATGGGGCTCCCATGCCTGGATGTCCGAGCTGCCCTTCACGAGCCATGAGTTGTTGGAAGCCGCTTTTCGCTTTGCGATCTGGTTCGTCACTCAAATGGCCACGGACAGTTTCGAGGTAGCAGGTTTGTCGGACGGCACGTGTCCTCCAACGCTGTCTATCCCTGCAAACATCGGAGGCTTGCAGGATCGCTTCCTTGAGGCGCTGTATCACTTTGGACGTCGAGAGTCGTTCCAGGAAAAGTCACGTAAGCATCGGAGGATTGCGAACACGTTTTTCTGGCTGTACAATTCTCTCTGCTATGGTCGTCAGCGAGCGCGTGGCGACAGGCTGCAATGCCCCGAGGAACACCCCAATCTGCCGCGCTCGTATCCTGTCGAACGGAAGACCAGAGCGGCGCAGTTTCTCTCGGATAGTTGGGGTGCTTACGCAAGAGGAGAGTTGCGGGACGCGCTAGCGATTCTGGAGAAGGCATGCGAAGCGGGCATCCGCCGCACTCACGCCTACCGTGTCGCATGGTTGGAGGGCATGATAGCCTACTGTGAAGGGCACTTCGAAGATGCGATAAGGTGTTTCCCTGGTGCCGAGCCGAATACCCGCTATTCTTCGTGGCCACACGGGATCAGCTCTTGGTGGCCACGGGATCAACTCATGGCCGCGAGGTTGCGCACTCGGACGGGGGATAATGCCACGGCACGTGAACTCCTCAATACCCTTACGCCACCAGAGCAGCACCCGAATCGGAGCTTTCCCGTTGAATACTACGGCGTGTCCGCATTAACGGAACTTCTGGCCGGTGATAAGGACGGCGCCCAGAACGACGTTGACCGAGGAATCGAGATTCTGGAAACCCTTCGCTCCGAATGCCACGAGCGAGCCGAAGCTGATCTCGGCCAGCCGACAGACATCGATGTTTCAGCAATTCACAGGGGCGTGTTTGATCTGGTTGCTGTTCTTAGTGCGACCGGACGTTGCGCGGAAGCCGTTCATCACCTTACCTGCTTAAGTGGTTTCGATGGTTGGGAGCTGCTGTACTTGAGCCGCGACCCGTTGCTGGCTCCCCTTTTCGGCGACAAGCCGCGATGGCCGCAACTTGCGGTGTGGCTCAAACGAGAACAGGCGACGTAACCGTACGTGTTGCCGCATAGATTTGGCGCGCCGGAATCTGCGGTCCGAGGATCGCGTCTCGGAGAAGTGTGCAGCTAACGGAGCTAGCCGTGGACGGCCTCCACACAAGGGCTGTCCCTCCCGAATATTCCATCCTCCTTGCCAGAGCAGCACTTACGCGCTTCGCCGTTTCAGCTCCGGGACGCTATGGTGCTACCTCACAGATCCCGAACTGAGGCACCACGACGAGCACCGTAACCGGTACCACGAACTCCAGAGTTGGCACCTGGTACTTGCGCCTATCATCCTGGTGATAGGCGCAAGTACCCGCAGCAGGCCAACCCCTTGTTGGCTGGTGCGAGAATCCCTTCTCGCACCCCCATCCGCGGGAATCCCTTCCCGCGTCTTCGGCTTTCGCGAATCTCGCGCCTCCCGCAGGAAAGGATTCCCGCAAGCGTGGGGACGAGATGGGAATCTCGTCCCAGCATCATGGGTGCATGACATTTCCGGCGCACCGCTCGTCAATTCCACAGAAGCCCGAACCGACGAGTCATGACGAGAGGGGTGCGAGAAAGGATTCACGCACC
>JAGMDK010000084.1 GCA_023128695.1 Phycisphaerae bacterium | reverse complement strand
CGTTCCAATTAAATCGACAGGCCCTAAAGCGATGGGCCACCCCACTCGTCAATCTCCGATTGACGTAACATTACGACTTCTTCTGGTTCTTCTGCTTGACTTTCGGCTCCGTAAGATCAATCACTTCGACCCCGTCGGGCGGCTTGAAGACGAATCGCTCGGGATCGATCTTGACGCCGAACTTGAAGTCGGTGAAGGTCGTCGTTTGCTCCGGCTCGCCGTTCTTGCCATACGTCACCGACTTCAACACCACACCCCTCTCTTGATCGATGTATTGGACCACCTGGGGGATGCTGACTTTCTTGGGGTCCTTCGGCTTCGCTTCGATCACATACACCTTCCGACCGGCGAGGGTCTCCTCCGGCAACAGCTTCAAGATGTAATCCTTGTGCAGCAGGGCCAACATGAACGGCGGCGTGACCGGGGGCTGCCGATCCGCAACGTCCTTGGTGGCCGTTTTCTTACCCTCGCTCTCGGCCAGCTCGTAGGTGTGCCGGTCGTCGAAGATCACCGTCGACTTCCGCTCGCGCTTGTGCGTCTTGCCGGTCACTTTCCAGACCCGCTTCATCGCGATTTCCTGACGGATTAGGGTCTGAGCGCCTGTTCGCGCGACCTCCAGGGTCCCCTCGCTCTTCCCTTCGACGACGCTGATCTTCCCGGCGATCTTCGTGACGACCGTGAGCTTGGCGGTCAGCGAGGTGTGCTTCTCCCACGCCGCCACGATCTTCTTTTCGACGCTCTCCAATTCATCGGCGGCGGCGGCCCCCGCGAACCCGAAGATGGCCCCCGTTACAAACACCCAACACGCACGCTTCCACATAGGTCAACTCCTTCCTAACAGTCCGCCGCAAAAGTCGTGTAGCGTCCGGGCTCTGTCCCGGACGTCGTTGCGGGAGAGGTTTTCTCCGTATTCTACGTCCGGGACAGAGCCCGGACGCTACATTTTCAAGCCGAAGCCGACTTTTACGGCGGACTGTTAAACCGAACCGGAACGTCGAGGCAAGCAGGCGAGGCCCCACTGGCACAAACGGCTTTCTTGCCGCATGATCCGCGTCGGCCGGTAACGGTACCGGCGGCATGGGAGATGAATCTTGCTCCGGGCACTGCGACGCTGGGTAACGGCGAGAACGACGGACGCCGCCATGGTGACGGCGCCGCGGATGTCACGCCGTGCCGTGGATCGGATCGAATACCTGCTGGCCCGCGGAGGCCCTTACTGCCCTGTCATGGCCCGCATCGTGGCGGAGAACATGCGTGTGCTCGGTCTATATTCGCCGGAAGCCCACCGCGAGCACTTCGCCCAGCTCGCCGCCCATTTCGCCGCCGCGCTCCATGCCCTGCGGTGTGCCGAGCGGTCTGAAAAGACGGGTCTGCGTGACGAACTGGCCCAGATCATCGCTGAGCGGGTTGAGCTCGATGAATCCGTCACGCGGTTACATGACGCTTCAGCGGGCGGTCGCGGCGTGATCATCATGGGGCCGCATATTGTCAGCTACTTGCTCAGCCTGGCCCGCCTGAATCAGGAGATTCCCCTCACGGTCTACCTCCGTTACTCCAAAGACGCCCGGCGGCGGGCCGCCAAGGAGCGCTGGTACCGCGCCAGCGGCGTCAGTTGGATTTCGGAACCCGCCACCCACAGCGGCCCGCTGGGGCGTCTGGGGCGGATGGCCGCCGCGCTGAGCGAGGGGCGAACACTGTTCATCACGCCGGACCTGCCCCAGCGGCGTGAAAACGGAACGCCGGTGCAGCTCTGCGAGCGTGAGGTTTATCTCCCGGCGGGGCCGGCCTTACTTGCCGTCCGCACTGGGGCTCCGCTGTTCGTCTTGCTCGCCCAGGCCTCCGGCCGACGCCAACGGCTGGTCCTGCGGGGTCCGTTTGAGACGTCGTTGGAGAAGCGCGGGCGTCAGGCCCGTCGAGCCGCCGTGCAGCGGCGTCTACAATGGTTCGCCGACTGCTTCGCCGGCTTTCTCGCCGAGCAAACGCCGCTGTGGTATCTGTGGGGCGACAAGCGCTGGACGCGCGTCCTGCGGAACGACCCCCGCTACGTGCGCCTGCTCGCCGACCCGCACCGGCCGCGTACTGTCGGGACGCCGACCGACGTCGCAGGAGTCCTCTGAACTGATGCGCGCTCTCGTCTTGCTGGCATTGGTCCCCCTCGTCATGTGGCTCACGCAGACCGCGTTGCTGCTGCGGGCGGGGCTGCCGGTCCGCCTGCGGATCAACTCTGCTGATTTACCCCAGCGATTGAAATGGGTCAACCGTGTTGTCACCTATGTCGCTTTCGCCACGGTGCTGCTTATATACCCCCCGTTGTGTCATTCCGAATCACCACTGACCTACTACCGCGGCTTTTTCCCGCTCGGCTTGCGTCCGCTCGAAATGCTGCACGGCGCGGCCGCCGCGATCCTGTACCTCGTGCTCTTGTATCTGGCCTGGACGATATCCGGGAACGTGCGGTTTGAGGTCCGCCACGACGCCAAGCGGCTGGCCCGGCGATTGGCCGGGGTACCGCTGACCGCGATTCTCGCCGCCTTTGTCGAGGAGTTGCTCTTCCGGGCGATGTTGCTCAACGACTTGCTCGCTTCGCTAAACGTGTATCTCGCGGTGCCGATCGGTGTCGTCGTGTTCGCGGGGGCTCACTACGTCCGGAGCGTGAAGCGCTATTGGACATTCCCCGGGCACCTTGCGCTCGGCACGCTCTTCAGCTTGGCGTTTGTCTACACCGGGGCACTCTGGCTCTCGCTGGGCCTGCACGCCGGCGGGATTCTCGTTCTCATGGCGGTACGCCCCTTCATCCGCTACACCGGGCCCGCCGGGCTGGTCGGCGCGAGCATTTTTCCCTACGCCGGCATCCTGGGCATCCTGGCTCTGATCCTCTTGTCCCTCAACATGTGGCTCTCTTACGGGGTCGTCTCATGAATGCTCAAACGCAAACCGAATGCGTGGCCGTCGTCTGTGACCGGGACGGCGGCGACGCGCCCGCAATGGAAGCCTTCCTCACTGCTCAAGGCCTGGCTGACGCCGAATGGTTCGCTCCCCGCGACGTGGACGAGGTGGACCAGGCGGTTTGCACCGGCCGCGTGCGGCGGGTCGTGTTTCCTACAGAAACTCAACTGCTAGAGGCACTCTGGAATAATGAGATCGCGTTCGAGCACTGGCTGGCCTCGGATCTGCGCCTCGAGTTCGTGAAGATGTGTGAACCGACCAGCGCCGCGCATGTCGAAGCAGTGTTCGAGAGTTGGCGACGGTGGCAACGCCGACACCGCCGCCGGCAGTTCGTGGCCGGCATCATCCTGAGCATCGTTGCAATAGTCGCGGCTTTTGTGTTGCTATTGATCAGGAACTGAGCCGGTAATCGATCGGTATGTGTGCCACTGCTCTTGAGCTCGGTATGTGTGCCACTGCTCTTGAGCAGTGCACAGCTTCGCCGAGTGTATCGAGATTGTTAAGAAACACTGCTCAAGAGCAGTGGTACACCAATCCGTCTAGCGGGAGGGCGAGGCTCCTGCCGAGCCGTATTGGGAGGGCGAGGCTCCTGCCGAGCCGGGCCTCGGAGGTCATCGAACCTACGGCTCGGCAGGAGCCTCGCCCTCCCCGACCAACCCAAACGTTTGGTGTTGACGGAGCACTAACTACCGAGCAGGCGCTGCATGTCGGATTGGAAGCCGCCCCGCAGCTTCGTCATCGCCCGGGCCTCGAGCTGCCGGATGCGCTCCTTCGACACGCCGAACTGCCGGCCGATTTGTTCAAGCGTCTGCGGCTGCCCGTGCTCGTCGAGGCCGAAGCGCTGTTGCAAAATGGTGCGCTCCCGGTCATCCAGGGTGGCCAGCATCCGCTCCAGAATGCGGCGCAGGGCGACGAGATGGTCGCTCTCGACCTCGTCGACCTCGACCGCGATGCTCGTGCCGAGCATCTCGTCCCAGCCGGTCTGGTAACGCTCGCGGCGGCGGCGCTGCTCGGGAACCGAGCGGGCGAAGTTCTTCATGATCGCCCACGAGGCGTACGTGCTGAACTTGAACCCGCGCATGTAATCGAACTTGTCCACCGCCCGCATCAGCGAAACGTTCCCGTCGCTGATGAGCTCGAACAGATCGTTCGTCGCGTTCACGTGCCGCTTGGCGATGCCCACCACCAAGCGCAGGTTTGCCTGCACGATCTCCTGCTTCACGGCCGCGGCTTGCGCGAGCAAATCCTCGATCCGGTCGAGGTCGCTGGCCCGGGCTGTCTCCGGATCGAGCGCCGCGCATAGGCGGACGGCCTTGAACTTCAGATAGTTCATTTTCCGGAACAGCACCACCTCCCCTTCCTTCGTCAACAACGGAATCCGGAAAAGCTGCGCCAAGTACGGCGGCAAGCCGGTCGGCACACGTTGACTCGATTTCGGTAAGGTCTGCCGCAGCGCCGCGCTCGGCGTCATCTCAAGGATCAGCTTATCTGCGGCCGGATCCTCGAATTCGGGACTGGGCACGAACTCGATCTTGCGAGCTCGCAGATCGCGCGCCCGCAACTCCGTGACCGTACCATACACCCACCCCACCGGCTTGTCGAAGCGCTGCGCGAGCGTCTTCACCGACACCCCGTCAACATAGGCCTCCCACACTTTCATCCGCTCGTCATTGCCATCCAATTGCAGCGCTGACCGGTTGAAAATGCCCGCCCGGGGATGCGCGTCGTCGTGGTGCTTCAGAATCAGCCGAACCGTCTCGATGGCCCGCCCCATCTCGGTCGAGATGACCCGCGCGACGGCGTTGACCGTGCCTTGCCCCTCATCGACCAATTCCTGCGCCCGTGACACGATTTGTTGACGTTCCGCCTTAGTGAGTTGTGAGAAATTGCTCCCTCGCGTAACCAAGTCCGCGTGCTGGGCCACGAAGCGGCGAACACAGCGGTCCGGAAACGCCAGCCGCAGCCGCCGATCGGCACCTCGGAACTTCCAGCCCACGAGCCCGCGTCGACGCCAGCGGAAAATCGTTTTGGTACTAACCTCGAAGCGCTGAGACAACTCGCCCACCGAATAGACCGACCCGATCCTGGCATCCGCCGGTATGTTCGCATCCTCGCTGAGACACTCGGCCAGCGCTACCAAGTCTCTGATGAGGTCTTCCCCGTTCAACAAACGCGAATTGCGCGCCTGCGCAGCCGGCGGACGGTATCCGGTCAGGCCATGGCAAACAAAATCGTACGGATATTGCTTATCGGCTTCGATGACCGACAGCAGAAACTCGATATTCAGAAGTTGGCGGAGTCTTAGCCGCTTGGGGCCGCGTTTGAGTTGGGCGGCCAGCAGTTCCATCTGTGACAGTCTGCAATCATCCATCACGGCACCATAGTGCGGATAAACTTATCACCCGCAGCTTCGCTCGGTCGCTATAATGAACATGATTTATTAACAAACTGTCAAATGAATGACCGTTCGACCGACCGTAGTTGCTTTTTATGAATCTTTCAGCCTGTTTGCTCTCCTTGCACAACTATCGCAAGAGCTATCGGATGATCTACCTCTATTGTCTGCGCGCCCGGAGGGTCAGTCAAGGAGAATCTTTATCCTCGCCCCGGCAATAGTGGTAAATCGGTCAGGATGCGGCTTGAAATAACTCAATAGCTCCCTGAAGAATAGATGTCGCGTCCGATAACACAAGCCACGATCATGGCTTCGGAAGCGGTTGGGGTGGCCCACGTTCGAATGTGGGGTTCGGGTGGCCCATGTTCTCCGAACGTGGGTCGGGTGGCCCGCGTTCTCCGGTCGGGTGGCCCACGTTCTCCGAACGTGGGGGCCCGATTTTCTCTTGTGGCCTAGTGCTCTGTCAGTCCTCGATTGACGTGCAGCGCCATGGAGGGGAGGGCGAAGCTCAAGGGAGGGCGAAGCTCCCGTTGAGCCGTGCTCCGCAAGAAGGGAGGGCGAAGCTCCCGCTGAGCCGTGCTCCGTAAGAAGGGAGGGCGAGGCTCCTGCTGAGCCGTGCTCCGCACAAGAAGGGAGGGCGAGGCTCCTGCTGAGCCGTGCTCCGCAAGAAGGGAGGGCGAAGCTCCCGCTGAGCCGCGGCGCCCCTGGCTCGGCAGGAGCCTCGCCCTCCCGTTGAGCCGCGGCGCGTGTGTGCCACTGCTCTTGAGCAGTGTCTTTTCTGACTGGCGGTTGCTTGGGCACTGCTCAAGAGCAGTGGCACACGGCTCGGCGGGCGGGTGGCATGGCCAAGCGCAGCGCGGCCATGTACTCCCGAGCCCAAACCAGGCCCGCGCCTTCGGCTTGGGCATGCCGCACACTCTCGTGGACCTGCCACCAGCCGGGCACATCGGCGTTGCGACGTTCCCAGCTCCGTATTACACTCCCTGGAGGTTGTCAGACGACGCCTGCAAGAGTTCTTCACTGGCGGGAGAGTGACCTATCAGTCCGCCGCAAGAGTCATGTAGCGTCCGGGCTCCGTACCGGACGAAATGTAGCGTCCGGGCTCCGTCCCGGACGAATGTAGCGTCCGGGCTCCGTCCCGGACGTCGTTGTGGAAGAGCATTCTTCCCGCGTTCTACGGCCGGGACAGAGCCCGGCCGCTACATATCCAGACCGGCATGGACTATTGCGGCGGACTGCCATGCAGCAAAGCCCCTGTAATCTGAACATGGCCGGTCTCTGTCCGATCGACGGGCGCTGAGGTAATCCAGGGCGGGAGGTTGTCATGCCGATCCGCATAAAATGCCGTGATAAACCGCGAGACAGGGCGCAACCTACAGAAGATACAGGACTTAGCGCTCCTCTGACAGACGATCCAGAGCCGTGTTATACGGACAGGAAACCAAAGTTCCGCATGTTATGCGGATCAAACTAATCATTGTTCTGCTCCATAACTGAAAGGACTGCAATATGCTCGAATACACGAGGGCCGAACTGGCCGAACGAGAACTTGAGGATCGAATCAGAAGGCATCCACATCTGATTGAACCCGGGCTCCAGTATCTTGAACATCAGCGCCAAACGTCATCAGGGCGTCTTGATGTTCTGTTTGTGGACAGTAATCAGACGCTTGTCGTTGCGGAACTCAAGGTCATTGAGGATTCCTACATGCTAATCCAAGCCCTTGACTATTTCGATTTCGTAGCCGACAAGATCGAGGGCTTCGCGAGGCTTCATGCGAATCATCAAATCGAAGTTGAGCGTTATCCTCGGTTGATGTTGATAGCCCCAAGCTTCACACCCGTCATGATAAACCGTTGTCGCTGGCTGAACCCCGACATCCAAGTCAGCCTATTTGTCTACCAGTACATCAAGTTCCAACCGCAGGAAGAAGACACACTCGTTTTTATCCCGCAGGAGATTGCCGTTCGTCCCATCATTCTTAAGCAAACGGCAGACCTCAGCAAACTGCTTGACTATATTGAGGATGAAACTTCGCGCACCTTGGCCAAGTGCTTTCTTGACGAGGTCAAGAAACTGTCGAGTGAGATCACAATTGATCCCATCCAATGGGGTAAGTCGGTCAAGTTTCGTGGCTCTGTGCTCTGTCACTGGGAACCAAGGCAGGCTTTCATTCGCATATCTACGCTAAACGATCACGGCGAATGGAATGCTACAAAGATCTCGACGGATGAGAAGTACAAAGAAATCGTAGACCAAGTGAAGCGAAACATAGAATGGTACAAGAAGGGCTGAGCAGAACAATTGCGTGCAGGCGATGCGTCTAAAGCCGCGCGGCTGACGCATGACGTTCCCGGCGTCCGTAGGTCTCGCTGACCGAACTGTTCAGGTCGAGGATCAGCTTATCCAGGGAGCGGCGTTGGCCAGCGCGATCAATCTACTTCCCCGGCACGTCCAGCAAGGACTTCAGGTTCTTCCGGGTCGTCAGAATCTCCGTCTCGAAGCGGCCTGCAAGACGATCGTCGGCCGGCGTCTCAAGCATGGCGGCGCCCGCCGGCTGGTGCCCCGCGTGGAAAATGGGGCGGCCCATGCCGGGGAATGTAGCGTCCGCCCCCCGTGGCGGACGTCGCTGAGTGGAAGCACCACACGTGCCTACGTCCGCCACGGGGGGCGGACGCTACATTTCCTGACTAGTAGGACTTTTGCGGCGGACTGCTGACCGCCAACATCGAGCGGTAGACCCAATTGACCGGGTCTGAGCCAGCGATTCCGCAAGTGGGGTTTTCGGGGTGGGGTAACTGGTAGGGGGTAGCGGGGGTTACGGCGCGTTTTCTGGCAATGAGCAGATTCGCATTCGCGGTAGGCCTTGACTTCTGCCGCTAATC
>JAGMDK010000083.1 GCA_023128695.1 Phycisphaerae bacterium | reverse complement strand
CGACAGGCCGGGCAACGTACGGCGGCTCGTCAGCCGCCTACCCATTTAAGAACAGTATATCACTTCGGCGGGGCGCCATCGCCGTCGTCAATCCGCCGACCGCACCGGTCTGGTGATTTCCAGCTTGAGAAAAGGAACTCCCGCTCGGGTCTCAAGTAGCATACTAACCGCGACGCGCGAACCAGGCACGTAGGGTGCCACTATGTAACATGCTTAATGAGGCATTTCCCCACCATTACGCAGTAGTATTGCACTAGTATTCCTCTCAGAAACTAGCACATTATGACAGGAAGCGCGCGGCCAGATAAGCCTTACTGCACGTTCTCGTTATCCGATTCAGGTGCCGCGTATCAGTGTGTCGCCAAGATCATTTCCCTACGGCCTGTGAGAGAGAGAAAGGGGGGGAGGGAAGGGACATATATAACACCCACTGCGGATGGTACCGTCACCGGGGGGTGGGGCACCGGCACTCCATCAGTCCGCCCCGGCCAGCAGCCGTCGCACGGCCTCGGCCCGTTCGGCGTCGGTCAGCGGCAAGCGGTCAAGCATGGCAATCGCTTCGGCGAAGTGCTCGCCGAGCGGCCCGGTATCGGGCGTATTGGCGGCACCCTCAGAATGCCCCGAATCGGGCGACTTGGTACAAGCATTGGTACAAGCGTTCGCAGGCGCGCTCGTAACCTCTTGCGGTTGCGTCGGTTGCGTGCGGCGGTCGCGGCCTTTTAAGCCGTGGGTCCAGGGTTCGAGTCCCTGCGCCCTCAATCACGGGACCCCCGCCAAACACGGCGTTTACGGGGGTTCCTTTATTGGACGTGAAATCCCGCCTGAAAGAGGCTGAAGTCCACCCAGCCCACGATGTCATTCTACGGCCGGTACGGAGCCCGACCGCTACATTGTGTGGCACCGGCTTCCAGCCGGTGGTTCGGCCGGCTACGGGCAGGTAGTATTCATCAACGCGACGAACGGATCAATGTCGCGCCAGTTCACGGTGCCGTCGGCGTTCACGTTGTTGTTGGCGAATGAGCACGACGGCGTTCCAGGCAGGAACATCGCCTCCCAGGCCGCGACGTTATCATTCTGGGCCGCGACAAAGAAGTCGATGTCGCGCCAGGTAATGAGGCCGTCGCAGTTGCTGTCGCCGAGACACAACACGGTCAGATCCACGACGATTGTCTGGGGGCTATTGTCGGCTCCCGCCGCAGTGACAACGATCGTGGCCGTGTATGTGCCGGCGGATAACGCCGCGGTTTCGTAGTTCACCTGGATCGTGTCAGTCTCCCCCGTAGACTCCCCGCTGGTCGGATCACAGGACAGCCAGTCAGCGCCCTCCGCATCGTACCAGCCGTCCAGCGAGTAGGACTTTCCGACGTAGCCGTCCTTCGTCGGATCATCGGGGTCGAAGCCCGCATCGGTGCATTCGTGACCGACGCCGTCGCCGTTGTCGTCGTACATCGGATGTTCGCCGCCGGCCTGCGACTTGGGGCATATCCAGAGATAGGCCTCAGTCATGGAGATATATCCATCCTCGTTTGTATCCGTGGGGTCTTCCGGCGTGCCGCCGCGCAAGGCATGACGCCATTTCCCGGCCCAGCCCCAGGAATTCGGATGGGCGGCGTCCTGGGAAGTGGTTGTAATTACGCCGGGGCGGGAGATGTCATCGATCACGGCCCCGCTGTAGCAGGGATTGTAGGCTCCGAGGATCTGCTTCGCGACGATCGGCTGCATGAGCGTACCCAGCGCGGCGTGGGTGATGTTGCCGTCGTTCGTTTGGAAGCTGGTTGTGGAGCCGTGGTCAACCCAATATATGTACAATAGGTCGTCCGCCGTGCAAACCTGTTGGACCCACTGATAAGCGGCCTGGATGTTGGCCGTGGTGCTGATGCCATCGACAGCTTCGGGATGGGCATCCGCTTCCGGACCATATGACAGGAAGTGGACGTTCTCCGCCGTAAACCCATAGCTTTCCAGCTCGGTGTACATCCCGTATGTATCACCCCAATACCACTGGTAGTGCTGCGAACCGTGCGGGACGTTGCCACCCATGACGATGATGGCGTATCGCTGACCGTAGTTTTGCCATGCGCCGCCGCCGCCGGTGCCTTCACAATGGATCGTGTAGGTGAGCGTGCCGCCGCCGCAGTTCCAGACGTCGAAAGATTGGCTCGGGGCATTCTGTCCGGCCGGACACGCGTTGGTCAGCGAGGCGGGGTCCAGACAGATGCTGGGATCGGGGTCGGGCTGCCCCATGTACTCACTCGGATAGACCGCGATGAAGAAGGTCCACGCACTTGACACCGGGTTCCCGTCGTGATTCATCGAAGCCAGGAGGAACCCATCGCTCGCGATGTTGACCGGACAGGTCATCTTCGGCTCCCCCCCGAATTGGGCACACGTGATCGCGCGCGGCGTGCCGGGAAACGCCAGATCATAGGGGATGAAGTCGTTATGACCCCAGCCGCTATTCAGGCCGGTCTCGATCATCAGCCCTGTGTCACGGTCAACATACTTATGATGGAATGGTTCCAGTTGGGGTGGCTTGAATGCCGTTAGACCTGCGAAATCCGAAGCAACTGTCTTCGAGGCGTTGCTACATGCGAGTAGAAAAAAAAGTGACAGAAGAATCGCTCGTCGACTCCCTGGCAAGTGCCGGTCCTTAGGTCGAAATGATGCCCCAGAATTCGCAACAGCGTTGGCGTCCATAACGTTCTCCTTTCTCACAAGCTCAAAGATACTCGCAATGACCATGAGCAGACAGGTCGGAAGCTTTCTCCTCCGCCCCAACTCAATATGACCATTCCTGCCCGGACGCGAGAGCATACACATCACCCCCTGAGATTAGACACCAAAAGTGCCGAAATGACCAAGAAAAAGACCCGAAAAACCTGATCGTTGTCCGAGAGCGGTTACGGCATTCCGCTTGATAAGACCACCGTTTCCGCAACCGCCCGAGGCTGGTGCGAGAATCTTTTCTACGCTGGTGCGAGAATCCTTTCTAGGCTGGTGCGAGAATCCTTTCTCGCCCCCCTCATCGCCGGCATCCGTGCGTGTTTGCGTGTAGCGGCCGGGCTCCGTACCGGCCGTCCCACCGGCTGGAAGCCGGTGCCACACACAGTAGCGCCGGACCTCCGAGTCCGACAAAATGTAGCGGCCGGGCCCCGTACCGGCCGAGAAACAGAGCCCTCAGAGCGGGCTTCGCCCGCAACCCAAGCGCGTCCGATGGGTGGCACGGCCGTGTCGGCCGTGAATACCTGCGACTTGTACACGGCTGACACAGCCGTGCCACCCATCCATAATATCCTCTTCAGCCGCGAGGAATTTACTCAGATATCAATGAAGCGCAAGCGAGGGACAAAAGCAGCGGCCAGCAGCCCGCAAGCCGGCGGCCGACGCAAGGCGTCGGCCGCCGGGTACCACTCGTATTACCCCCCTATCCTAAATACTCGATCCTCAATCCTCCCCTACAGACACCCTGTATTCATCAGCGCCACAAACGGATCGATATCGCGCCAGGAGACCGTGCCATCGCCATTCACGTCGCCGCGCAGGCGGTACTCATAAGCACCCATGTCAACGGTCACCGGCACTAAGCCCGCCGGAATGCCGGTGTCGGGTGTGCAACGATCGTCAAGCCGTCGGCCCAGTCCTCCCAGGTCCACGTACAGATCATTCAGATCATTCTGCAACGCCGTGGTGTCACCGGCGTCGATACAGGGTGAAGCGAACGCCAGGCGATAGTCATTGTCCGCCCAGGTGTCGGGATCGTTATCGGGGCCGTCGGGATCAAAGAAAAGGGGATCAACGCCAATGTTCCCGTTGCCCTCAAAAGTGTCCAAACCCTGGATGCAGTTGTAGCTTATCTGCGGCGTACCACTGTGCACGTGGATTTGAGCAGACTCGTCCATGTTCACCCCGTTGTTGTCCGTATTCTCCCAAAAGATGCAGTTAGTCACCATCGGACTGCTGTCAAGGCGCGTGTGCATGCCTCCACCCTCGTCAGCGGCAGAGTTCCTGCTGAAGGTGCAATTGACCACCGTCGGGCTGGCGTTCTTGATATGAATAGCGCCACCGTTTCCGTCGACATCGACACCAAGGGCAGCATTACCGCTGAATCCACAATTGACTACGAGAGGGTTGCTGTTATTGACATTCACCATCGCGCCGCCGGATTTATTGGCGGTATTAGCATTGAACGTACAGTTGATGACCAACGGATTACTGTCTTCGTTGTTGAGCATCCCGCCGCCGACCTGAGTGACGGCGTCATTATAGCTGAACCTGCAGTTGGTTACCTTCGGGTTGCTGCCGAGTACGCTGGCCATACCACCGCCGCCGGTGTGCGCACCCCCATTCGCTGTGTTTCCAATGAACGTACAGTTGGTCACCGTGGGGCTGCTCCCCTCGTTGTACATACCTCCGCCGGAATTGGCATTCCCACCGGTGATCGTGAACCCATCCACTACCGATGTACTATCCTCACCATGGTGGAAGTGGAACGCGCGCCCGCTCTGCTCACAGTCAATTTCGCAGTTTTCCGGTCCACCCGTAGATCTGACGATGAGGTTTCTGACGGACATTGTGTTGTAGTCGTAGTAGTCGAGGTTCTTGTTACAGTGTCCTGTGTACGTCCCATCATACACCAGGATTACGTCTCCGTCGGAGGAGGCGTCAATGGCGTCCTGAATGTTGTTGTAGTCGCAGGGGGGGGCGTCCTGACAAACTGTTATCACAGCCGCTGGACATACGGCAGCCAGGGCCAGGCTGCACACACACGCGATTCCGATCCGATTCCCGAGTCTCATCTCCATCTCCTTTTCTCGATGCGCCGGAGAATGGGCGTCGCACGCGGGTCATCCCCGGCATTCCCAATGCCTCGTTACCTAAGTCGCCGGCGTCTGGCCGACGGCGACACCGTTCACGACGGTGCCGTAAATCTGGTCGAAAGCCGACAGGACGTAGGGTGCGGCTTGACGCACCAATTGGTGCGTCAAGCCGCACCCTACTGCCTACGATTCGTCAGGCTGATGGCTGCCTGACGCTACAGGCGTTCGGTGATGGACTTGCCTTGCATGAATAGCAGTAGGTAGTCGCGGCCGCCGGCTTTGGAGTCGGTGCCGGACATATTGAAGCCGCCGAAGGGTTGTACGTCGACCAGGGCGCCGGTGCACTTGCGGTTGAAGTACAGGTTGCCGACGTGGAACTCGTGGCGGGCACGCTCCAGCCGCATGCGGTCATTCGAGTACAAGGCACCAGTCAGGCCGTAAATCGTGCCGTTGGCGATTGCGAGCCCGTCGTCGAAGTCCCTGGCCTTGATCACCGCCAGAACCGGGCCGAAGATCTCTTCCTGGGCGATGCGGGCGTTGCGATCCAGGTCGGCGATGATCGTGGGCGGGATGAAATAACCACCGGCGGGGACTTCACGGGCGGGGACTTCACGGGCGGGGACGCCCGCGCCACCCTCGCCCGCGCCACCCTCACCCTGCCCCAGGACCATGCGGCCTTCCTTTTTGCCGATCTCGATGTACTCGTTGATCGTCTTGTACGCGTTGGCGTCTATCACCGCGCCCATGGAGTAGTTCTCTTCCGTGGTCGTGTCGCCGACGGTCAGTTTCTTGGCTCGCTCAACGACTTTCTCCAGCAGCGCATCGTAGATGTCCTGATGCGCGATCAGCCGGCTGCACGCCGAGCACTTTTGGCCCTGGAAGCCGAACGCCGCAGCCACGATGCCGTCGGCGGCGGCGTCCAGGTCGGCGGTCTCATCGACCACGATGCAGTCCTTGCCGCCCATCTCGAGGATCGCCCGTTTGAGCCAGATCTGATCCTTGGCGACCTTGCCGCACTTCTCGTAGATGCCGAGGCCGACTTCCATCGAGCCGGTGAACGCCACGAAGCGCGTCTTGGGATGCTCGACGATGTAATCGCCGATCTCGCCGCCGCTGCCCGGCAGGAAGTTCAGCACGCCCGGCGGCAGGCCGGCCTGCTCGAAAATCTCGCACATGACCGCCGCCACCACCGGGGCCCCGCTCGCGGGCTTGAGCACACACGTGTTGCCCGTCACGATCGTCGCGCTGGTCATCCCGCAGCAGATCGCCAGCGGGAAATTCCACGGCGGAATCACCACGCCGACGCCGAGCGGAAGGTAGCGCAGCTCGTTATCTTCATCCGGGAAGGGCGTGACTTCTTGCGGCCCGCCGAGGCGGATCATCTCGCGGCCGTAGAAATCGAGGAAGTCGATTGCCTCGCACACGTCGGCGTAAGCCTCGAGCCAGCCCTTGGACTCCTCGAAGCATTCCCACGCCGACAGCTCGTAGACGCGCCGCCGCATGATCGCGGCCGCTTTGAAGAGGATACGGGCCCGCGTTTCGGGATCGACTTTACGCCAGATCTCGAACGTCTCGGCGGCGGTCTGGATCGCCAGCTCGGCCTGATCCCGCCCGGCCTTGGCGACGTGGCCGACCACGGTGTCGCTCTTGCCCGGCATGATCGACGTGATCTTCTTGTCGGTTTCGATCTTCTGATCGCCGAGGCGCAACGGGTATGTGCGGCCCAGCTTGCCGCGTACGTCCTTGAGGGCGGCGATCATCTGGCGGCGCGGACCTTCTTCGGCGAAGTTGACGTAAGGTTCAGGACGATACGGCATGAGCATGACTGGTCTCCACCGCAAAAGTCATGTAGCGTCCGGGCTCCGTCCCGGACGTCGTTGTGAAAGAGCGTTTTTCCCGCGTTCTACGGCCGGGACAGAGCCCGGCCGCTACATTTCCAGGCCAGCAAAGAGCCGCGGACTTCAGTCCGCGCGGTGCCGCGCGGGCTGAAACCCGCGGCTCTTTTGTAGGTTTTTGTCAGACGCTCTTAGCGTCTGGACCCCCAGGCAAAATGCGCGAAGGCCTTATTCGCATCCGCCATACGATGCACCATTTCACGCTTGTTCATGGCGTCACCCTCGCGGCGATGGGCGGCCATCAATTCGTCGGCCAGCCGATGCGCCATCGGGCGGCCCCCCTTCTTCCGGGTCGCGGCCAGCAGCCACCGAATCGCCAGCGACTGACGGCGTTTCGCGTTCACCTGCATCGGGACCTGATAATTCGCCCCGCCAACCCGCTTTGAACGCACCTCGATCTCCGGCTTGATGTTCTCAATCGCCTGCTCGAAGACCTCGATCGGGGGCACGTCCTCGATCTTCTCGGCGATGCGGTCCATGGCATCGGAGAAGATCCTGTTGGCGATGGACTTCTTGCCCTCCCACATCATGCAATTGATGAACTTCGCCGCCATCTTGCTGTTGTACCGCGGGTCCCCGCGGAGTTGCTTGACCGACTGCGTAAAACGCTTGTACGCCATTCTTCACCCGTTTCGCTATTTCTTCTTCTTGACGCCGTACTTACTGCGGCTGCGGTTGCGAGCCTTGCCCTCCTTGTCACCGGTGACGCCGGCGCAGTCGAGCTTGCCGCGGATGACGTGGTATCGCACGCCGGGCAGGTCGCGGACACGGCCGCCGCGCACCAGCACGATCGAGTGTTCCTGGAGGTTGTGATCGACTCCGGGGATATAGGCCGTGATCTCGTTCCCGTTGGTCAGCCGCACCCGCGCGACTTTCCGCAGGGCGGAGTTGGGCTTCTTCGGCGTCTGGGTCTTCACCTGCAAACAGACGCCGCGCCGCTGCGGACAGCGCTCGATATCGCGCACCTTCGACTTTTTCGACACGTCGCGTCGCGGCCGGCGGACTAATTGATTGATGGTCGGCATACACTACCCACTTTTGACAAACCTACTCTGCTGCCGGCCGAAAAGCCGACAGACCCGTCAGTATAGCATATACCGGCAGCCCGCCAACCCCCCGGCGGCACAAAAGTTGCGAGGGGTGTGACTAAAATTCGCGGCTGTGGAACTGGGGTATTACTTCAAATTATCGCTTTTTGAGTGCT
>JAGMDK010000082.1 GCA_023128695.1 Phycisphaerae bacterium | reverse complement strand
TCGTCGTGATTTGCGGTACGGACGAAACTAATACTAACTACTGACAACCAACAACTAATAATTACTGTTACGTTTCGCCGAGCACCACCCACCCCCCGCCGTACTGCCGCGGGATTGCCACGTTCTCCGGGGGACGATTGAGCGGTCCCACCCAGATCAGGACGCCGAACCGGCTGGCTCGTCTTGCCGCCCAGTATCGAGCGGGAGCGCAGACGGCGTCGTTGTACCGTTTCCGGAGGCGCAGCAACCTCGCGGGGTTCAGCCGCGCGTATTCCCGAACAGCCGAGACCTTGGAAGTTCCTATAAAACTGCCGCCGGCGATCTTGAAATGGATAATATCGCCCCGTTCGATCTGCCCACAGGGAGCGCGGCGATAGCGGTAGAAACGGGTCTCGATACGCTTGAAACCTTGCTTCAGGGCCCAGGCGGCTTGCTGATTGACAATAGCGACATGCTCACGCGGCACTGGCCACACTCCGACTCGCGAGCAACCCCCCTTTTCTCTGTATGGCACATCGCCCCTTGCCGTCCACGGTGATCACCCCCAATTAGCCAGTGGCCAGTCGCAATTCCCCGCGCCGCCCTGGCGCAGTGCTCAGGGCTCGCGGGCCGGATTCTCTTTCAGCATCCAGATTTCGTTGCCGTCTTCGCTGAAGCGCAATTTGGTCATGTAGGCGGACATCAGCATGATGCCGCGGCCGCAAGGCCGCTCGAGGTTCTCGTCGGTTGTTGGATCGGGAACCTTGTCGGGGACGAACCCGTTGCCCTCGTCCCGGACCATGAGCACGAACCTTTGGGGGTCGACATAGTACCGTAAATAAACGTGTTTGGAGCGGTCGTTGCGGTTCCCGTGCTTGACGGCGTTGGTCACCGCCTCCTCGAACGCCAATTTGATCGCGAAGACCGTATCCCGTCTGTACCCACAGTGCCGCAACTGGGTCATAATGTGGGCTTCGGGCCCTTTAACGCTCCGCAGATCATTGGGCAAGGTGATGCTGACCAATGCGGCGTCGTCAACACCGAAATCGGGAGGCACTTTCATTGCCGTTCCGTGACGCTATCAGGGGTGACGGCTGGTCACGCCTGCTCGAACGAAGCCAGAGCTTTGTCGGCGGTGTCGTGGATATCGAAGACTCGATTCAGCCGGGTAATCTTAAACACCTGGAAAATCTGGCGGTTAATGTTTGAGAGTTTGAGGGCTCCGTTTTGCTCCTGAACCTTCTTGTGGAGCGTAATCAGCATGCCCAACGCCGCGCTGGCCAGATGATCCACGTTCTCGAAATCCAGCAGGAGCTTGATCTTCGGCTCCGACTCCGCCAGGGTCCTCAGCTCTTCACCGATTTCGTGGATCGAGAGCTCTTCGAGTATTTTTCGGTCGGCGAACTGCACTACCGACACGTCTCCCGAACGCTTGATCTTCACGTGTGACGACGGTTGCTCCATTAGCGATGCTACCTCCACACACGACGGGCCTTCCGGCCGCTATCGCGGCTTGGACGCGTGGCTCCAAATGCAGGCCGGGGGCGAACATATCCACGGCCGACATTATGATTGTCTGTCCCCAGGGCCGTACTGTCAACCGAAACTCCGCTCTCAACACGACCGTTCGGCGTCGCGGGCCGCTTCCACACTTCCGCGCGGTTTGTAAGTGCGAAAGTGGGCCGGCGTGGTATGCTACACACGGAGAATGAATGATGAGTGTTGCCGGTCCCGCCACATTTGTCGTGCTGCTGCTCGTTGGCCTGCTGCTCGTGGCTGGGGCGCTGATTTGGAGATCCGGCCGCCGGCCGGCACACCCGCCCCCGCCCACCACGCCGCCGAACGAACAGCTCCCGTGCAGCCAGTGCGGACATGTGAACCCCGCCCGGGCCGGCTTCTGCGCTCGGTGCGGACAAGAACTGAAACGTCCCGAGTCGTAGGGGAATTCCTCCCTCCTCGGCGCGGGGGCCCCATCCTTTCAGCGTGGGTGGCGTGGGCGTCTCGCCCGCGAATGAGCGACGGAGGGTTCAGGGTTCGGGGTTCAGGATTTAGTGCGTGCCACTGCTGTGTCAGCAGTGCTCTGGGCGGAACCGCCACCTCGCGGACGCACTGCTCAAGAGCAGTGGCACACCGTCAGTGCCACCCATTCCCACATTCGAATGCTGTGTCTATCGCCGAGATTTTATGTACTGGTAGGCCCTAAGCCACTGAACAAAAACGCAATCGGTGAAGTACTCAATCCAATGGGTGAGGTCCTCTTTGTCGGTGTAGAAAGCGCGTTGACCGGTGAGCAGGGCCCTATAGTACTCAAGATGCCTCTCAAGGATCACTGCGTCAAGAGTGTAGAACCTTGCGAAATGATATCCTGCCCGCTCCAACAGGTACGTGCACAACAGACGCGCCGTCCGTCCATTGCCGTCGGCAAACGGGTGTATTCCCAGGTAGTCTGAGACGAACTCAGCTATGGACAGCAGCTTTGAAACCGAGCCGTGCCTCTCCGCTTCGAGAAACTGCGCATTGATCCTGTCGCACAGGACCTCCATAAGCTCAGGGACGCGCTGATGAGGGAGCATGAATGCAAGCACTGTCCCATCAAGTCGGCGAACTTTGTTGTCCTTCGTCTTGTACCGACCAGCCTGGTCCCCCTTGGTGTTGCTGAACATTCGTCGATGCACTTCGCGTATGAACTCTGGTGTAAGAACGGCACCGCCCTCCAACGGGCTCGGCCTGCTCAGCGCCCAGATATACGCGCGGTAGATGGAGTGGATAGCGGTTGCCCGCTCATCCAACTCCGGTCCCTGATTATCAGGCACGTGGGCCTTGCCGATGATGGCTAGGTCCATGCTCTTCCGGTGTATTTGCTCACCCTCAATCGCGCTGCTGCAGAACACGGATTGAGCGATAGGCTGCAGTATGTCGTCAACCGATTCGAGCCCTATCAATCCATTGCTCGGGTCCATTATCAGCTTGCCGGATTGCTCGTCCACCTCCGTCCATCGTTCGAAGTCTGTGTGCGTAAGTTCCTGTATGAAGAAGCGTGCCTGCGCCAAGCGCTCTAGCTGTCCGAGGAGTCGAGTCGATAGTCTGTAGCGTTCCACCCCCGAGAGCTTGGGAAAAGGTCCTGGAGGGTCGATGCGATTAGGCGTGCCATCCCCGAACTCAATTAGCCCGCCATCTCCATCATAGCCCGAATGAATCGCATCGCCATCCATCGACTGTTCTCCTTTGCCCTGTTCCGGGGGGGCAACCAACACAAGCCCGCGCCGGGTCCCATGCCCAATCGTCAGTGCGGGCTTGCCGCCGTCTTCGCCGGGGTAGTCTACCACGTATGGCGTGCGCGTGTCGACCGACAGGAAGCTCAGTTCCTTGGGGTCGGTCGGAACTGGGTCGCAGCTTCGCGGCGGGTGGCATGGCCCACGCTTGCGTGGCCATGTCTTTCTTCCACTGTTTCAGCGGGTTCACAAGTAGCGCGATCATGTCGTTCTCGCTACGTTCTCAACATGCCCACGACAAGCGTGGAGCATGGCACCCTCATCTATGCAGCAGGCCCTATTCCGATCCTCTAGCACGGTCTTCGGCACGCCGTTCTCCTCAACTGCCGCTATCGGATCTCGATGCCGATCGAAGTCTCGGACCACTGGTCGTAGGGGATTGCGAGGTCACCGACGCCCTTGCCCGAAGCGGGTTGGGCGAGCGATCGGAATGAATCAATCAAACCGTCGGTGCCGCGGGGTATCGCAACCCCCTTCGTGCGAACCAATTCGTTCAGCGCCAGCGGCTGCTTCGTGGCAACGACTTTGATCCGATCCAAGCCAGGTGGACCATCTACACGGACGTACGCCCCGGCCTTCGGCAGAATGAGCGGCCGGCCGGGAGCGAGTTGCGGCGGCGGCTGTCCGGCGGGCGGGTAGAGTATGCTTAGATGTCCGCTGGTGCCGATGTCAATCAGCGTCACATAGCAGCTTTCCGTTGCGGTTACGCGCAACTGCATGCGCTCGCCGACACCGTACACAGGATTGCTGCCGCCACGATCGGTCTCGATCCGCACGCTGAAGTTGGCGTGAGGATTGACGAGCTCCGCTACACGACGGACGGCGTAGGCGCTAGCCAACGTCGCCCGGAGTTCCGGCAGGAGGGCGCCAAAGTTGCCCCCGGCGACGCCGCGCCCCGTCTCAACGCGTCCGCCGGGATAGGCCAACGTATACGCGACCTCCTCCGCACCGCGGTGTAGGCGGACTACCACATCCGCGAGTTCGTCGTCGCGGTCAGGCACACGAAGGAACGGTTCCTGTTGCAGCGCGCGTGCAACGGCGCGGGCTGATTCGATCGAAACCGAACTGCCCTCCGCGATCGAGACCCGCACGACGAGCGGATTGGCGCTAGCGGGGGCTGGTCCGGCATCGGGCTCAGCCGGCGCCTCTTCCGGGACCTGAGGCAGCCCCGCGATCACGCGCACCCGGCTCGTGAAGACTCCCAGCCGAGTGATCTGCACCGTGCTCCGGTCCCGAATGCTGAAGGTGCTCTTGTGCTTGAAACCGTGTGCCGCTCCGACGTCGACAATGATCGCGCCTTGCGAACGCCTGACCTGGGGTGCCAGCGTCGTGAAGCGCTTGACGCCGAACGCCGGTTGGTCGGAGCCACCGCCTTCCAGTTGCACTGTCTGCCCAGGCACCGTCTCAGTTTTCACGAGGGCTCCGGGCCAATGCCTTGCCGCGGGATAATACGTGGAGACCTTCTCACGCGTGTACTCGACGGCTTCGCGATACGTGATCATGCCGTTACGGTCCGCGTCCGCGGGGCCGCGGAGGCCTTCGCACAGGTAGTAGGTCAGCGCACTAATGCGCCACGTCCGTGTTCCATCATGCAGCCGACCCGTCATCACGCGCGACACCTGGTTGTCCTGGCAGGCGGCGATGAGGACATGATCCATGCCACCACGGACGACCTCCCGCAGCCCGGACCCGGCTTCAGGCCTTTTTGGGGCTGCCGCTCCCGCTAGGAGGATGCTTTTGCCGACCGTGCGCATAGTGATATCCCGCGTTCCCGTTCCGCTGAAGCAACTGTCGAGGATAATAGCCTTCCGCCCGCCAATACGGCCCAGCAACTGGCCCAGCTCATCGTCGAGTATCGGCTGGCGGTCCGTCGAAACGATCGCCTCGTCAAAGCCGTCCCTCTCGTCGCCGTTTCTGTCGCGGATGTACGCTCCATGTCCGCTGTAGAAGAACACGAAATGATCTCCGCGCTTGACGCGCGACGCCATCTCGTCAAATGCCGCCAGCATCGCCGCGCGCGTGGCGTCATCGCCGGCGAGGATGATCATGTGCCATGGGTCAGCGGAGAAACCGTAGTTTCGGCAGAGGGTTTGCCGCACGAGTTCCAGGTCGTTCTCGACGCCTGGAATGTCCGGCCCGCCTCGCCCGGGGGGAAGATAATCGTGGATTCCAACCAGCAGGGCGTACCGGTCAGCCAGCGCGCGGTTGGTTCCGTAAACGGGGGCTAGAAGCAGTAGAATGAACGCAAGGCTCTGTCGCATCGGCGGCCTCTCCACGTCAAGCGCTGGCCCGAGCGCGCAGCAAACAGCCGGGGGCGGCTATTCCGTCTCCAGCGGTGCGTGCTCCAGGCGAACCGTGTTTACCATGATGGCGTCTTCCCGCGGCGAGCGTAGGACGACTTGCGTGTGCTTGCGATGGTGAACCTTCTTGAACTTGCCGTCGCGCCTGCTCTCCGCCTCGAGCGCGTGTAGAATGGGCTCTATCTCGGCTGGATCGCTGAGTTCGCCGCGGACGATACGCTCCAACTCGCCGACGGCTTTCGCGCTCCAGCAGATGATGACGGTTTCGATACCGGCTTGCTCATCGAACTGGAACGATCCGTGGGCGGGGACGATGACGTGTTCCCAGCCCGGCACGAAGGCACTGCCCGCCTTGACCACCGGCCGCGGGTAGAGAATGTTGTAATCGCCCGCGGGACCGCGATTCAGGATGTAGAGGTATCCGTCGTTGTGCGTGGTGACGCGGAAGTGGAACTTCTCGCCGCTTTGGAAAACTTCGGTTTCCTTGATGTGCTCGACGGCGAATTCGCGGTCAATTTTGATCTGGTAGTCCATCGCCAGCCGCTGCGAGCCGCAACCGGTTGCCGCCAGGGTTGAAACCACTGCCGTTATCAGCACCGCCGCGAGTATCTGTTGCCGCTTCATGTGAACATCTCCCCAAACAGTGTCTGACCAACTCTCTCTAGGCGGGAAAGACCTTCCCGCTTCCAGAATTTGCACTATGAACCATTGCATCTTACGCAAAAGTGTCGCCACCGCTAGTAGTGCGTCAGCCGGATCCGGTGCAACAACAGGGCCTCTTCGGACGCGGCTAGACAGGAAACGTGGTTGAACAAGGCCGTTGCGACCGGCTGGGGCTCGTTCGGCACGTACTGGACGTCCTTGGTAATGTCCGCCAAGCGATGCAAGTACGGAGCTACATACTGTTCCCACGCCGTGGTTGCAATCTGGTCCACGCTGATCGTCTGCTCGATCTCCTCCAGCGGACGACGCACCACGAAGATGGCCAGCTCCTCGGTGCCCGGCGTCTGATCAAACATGAAGTGGCCCTGGTTCGGTACGATGTGCTCAAGGCCGGCCGTCATTTGGTTCGCGCCGCCGTCAATCTGGGGACTCGGATAGAGCATTTTGGCCGTGCCACTGCTGCCGATGGCAAAGATGTAAGTATGACAATCGGCGTCGGCCTGGAAAGCCAACCGCACACGATCGCTGCTCCAGAAGGGGAAAGTCTCCGGTACGGCTGTCAGTACGCCGTCGCGTTCGAGCAGAATCTGGTACTGCAAGTTGATCGAGCGGGCCCGCGGAGCGCGGGCGGTTGGGGTGTTGTACTTGACTACGATAGCGATGATGACGATCACTGCCATCAGGATGTAAATTTGGGCGGTCTCGACGATCCATTTCATGGCTTGGCCTCTCGGTGCTGCTGGTGACTCGACAGTACCAACGGCGGTCATATCCGCCAATCGTGAGACCTCTCTTCGGCACTGATTTGCGCGCCTCGCGATAAATATCTGAGTTCCGGGAGGCGTGCGCCGCGCACAGGGAATGACATTGGTAAAAAAGAGCCAGCTAAGAACGAGGCCGGCTACCTCGCCAGGATGAGAGCCGGGTCATAATTGCCGGCTATACGCGGGCATTGAGCGTTTCTGGTAGCTTGCCTGACTTTTTCACTAACGTACTGACTCAACTCGGCCAAGGTCACGTGAGAATCATGGGTGAAATCGGCCTCGCCCATGAGCCCTTTCAGGATAAAGTGCGTGAACACACCGTGCCCGCCGCCCCACTTCTCGCTTTCCTGCGACAACTCGTCGGTGTCGGCACTGGTAAAAACTACTACGCCGTCTCCAGCCTGAGACAGGTCGTGTAAACCCTGGGTAACTCGCCCGGCTTGCACCCGGCCGATCGCCTTGCGAGTTTCGACAAACGCCGATCCGACCCCGCCGGCATGACATGCGTCCGCGATCACTACCACCTTACGGGCTTTGATGTGACGCTTGAGAGCTGTCTCGATGTCCCACATCGGGAATCCCGTGCTCGCGATCCGCTCGTAATCAGCATCATAAGGCACCAGATAAAGATTCTCTGGGTTGTCCGGAGACTCCGGCGTGCCGTGACCGGAGAAATAGATGATGACCAGATCCTCCGCGAGCGCCTGGCCCAGCCACTCAAACAGCAGGTAGCGGATCTCTTGCGCAGTTGCGTCCTCGTTGAGCAGTATCCGAGTATTGACCGGTGCATAACCACCACCGTCGGCTGACGTGAGCCAACTGTGAAATACCGCTGCATCGCGGGCAGCGTAACGCAGTCTCGGAATCTGGTGATCCTGATAATTGGAAACGCCGATCACGACCGCCCAGCGCTGGCCGATAGGACTCGTGCCGGCCGGCCGTGGAGCTGGCTGCGGCGGGCGAGCCGGTTGCGGTTGGTATGTCGGCGGTGGAGTCGGCGGACGCTGGGCATATTGCTCCCGATCGCTGATCTCGAACGTGAAACGCAACGGCGACGTCTCGAGCGGCTTCATCATCGGGATTGTCTTTTCCCGGTAGCCCTCCGGCTTGGCCGCGATTGTAAAAGGGTGATTCTTGGGGACGCGCACTTCTCGGATCTTGCCCTTGCCGAGCATAGTCCAAGTGTTCTCACCCTCGATGTTAAGCTGGAAGGTGGTATTCTCCTTGTCTGAGATCACCGTCATCTTGGTCCATTTGATCTTCGGATTGTCACGGGCGGGAGAATCCGTCGATGGTTGGTTCCTCAACGCACAACCGCTGGCATATACCAAAACAACGCCGAGCGCAGCAGCCGGCACCGGCCACCGCCAGCGTTTCTTCCCGCTCCCTAGCAATCCGAGTTCACGCATCAGATCCACCTCGAGTCATTTAACCTGATGATCGCATTTCCCAATAGTGTAATTGGCATCTGCCGGCTGGCTCGGCCGGCACGGGGGCCGGCCGCTATATCGGCAGCGACACCTTCATAGTGCCGCCGCCGACAGCCGGCTGTGGAAACGCCGTTAGCGCAGGATCTGCTGGCCGATGTCCATCTTGGCGGCCGTGCCTTCCAGACGCTCCTCGGTCCAGAAAATGTAAAGGATCGGGATCACCTTGATGGTCGTGGTGCGAACGTAGTCGATGATCAGATTGGAGCCATGAACCTGCGACAACGCCGCATTGTATGCTTTCTGGTCGATCTCGCTGGTCATGTAAGACGGAAACGTAAGCCACGAAGCCGACCCGCCGATTTTCACATTCACCGGCCCCAACGCCTGCACGTTACTGTTCGGATACGAAAAATGGGACTGCGGTTCGAGACGATGATACTGCCCCATGGTGCACCCGCTGGCGAGCACGACCAGTGACAGACAGAGCATCGCCACTGACAAACGACTAATATACATTATCACCTCTCCTACAGAGTTAGCATGATCTATATCAGCAACAGAAACACAAGAAACGTCCTGCGACTCACCGCAGTTCCTGCCGTCCGACGGTCATCCGAGCCGCCTCGCCCTCGAGCACGTACTTAACATTGTGGATGCTCAGGATCGGGTATGTTGTGTAGATGGTATCTTCCGAATAGTTGATCAGGATATTAGCCCCGGAAACCTGCGACAACGCGTCGTTGTAGCACTTCCGGACATCCTCCAGCTTCAACTCCGGCGTAAAGATCCACCACGTCTTGCTGACTTCGGCTCGCACCGGTCCCAGACTCTTGATATTGCTGTTCGGATAAGCGTACTGTGAGTTGGGCACAAAGCGGCCGGCCTGATAAGTACAGCCGGTACTGCACAAGAACAGGATCATGACCGCTCCGCATGTCAAAACTACGCCATACTGTTTCATTGTCTCACCTCCACGTTGAAGAACTGAAACACTCTGAACTGTCAATACAATTGGGGGCGTTGAATCCACATAACTGCTGCATGAGGGCGAGTCCGATCATTGCGACGAAGATACCTCCTGCCATGCTCGCCGTCCCGGCACCCTATCTGCCGTCATGCGTTATTACCACGAAGAACTGGCAACCCTCGGGCTGCCCCCGCTCGATCCGAAGATGTTGCGGGAACTATCACGCTCTGTCAAGCCGCATGTGTGGGCGGACAATCTCAAGAGTCCGGCGCGCCGGCGCCCTCGGTCTCATTCCTCCGGCAATGTATCCACCGTGATTTTCGCTACCGCCCAGCCCTCGCGCGCCAGGCACATCACGGTTTCCAGGGTCGTGTGTTCGTCGTGTGGTTCCTTCCGCCGGCGGCCGATGGCCCGCGTTATCCAATCAATCGTCTCCCGCGTGCCGCGCTTATGAATCGATTTGGTGTCGATGCTTCTATCGTGACGAGGCGGCCCCAAGGTGGCCAGGGCATAGATGACGTCGCGCCCGGCCGGCGGCTTGGCTTCCAAGGCTAGCTCGCCGGCGGGCGGCAGTAGTTGATCGACGCCGGCCCGGACGAAAAACGTATCCCGTAACAGGTCTTCATCTACACGGCCTGTGCTGTCAATGCTAATGAGCATGACGTAGCAATCACGGGAGGTTCGGAAACCAAGTCGTAATCTCTCGCTCTCTCGCCGCCGCGGATCACTGTACGCGATGAATGTGGTGCGATTGCCGTCCAGCCACAGACGCAGGTCAAGATCGTTGCTGCTCTTCTCCAATCGTGCGAGCTGCAGGATTAGCAGTTCCATGACTAGTCGCTCGGCCACGCCCTCACCCAAGGCGGCCAGGTCGTCGTACTGTGCCCTGGAACGCAACGTGCCGTAGCGGCTGTAGATAGCGGCCACCCATTTCCCCGACTGCCGCTCCACTCGCACCGTGCGGTCCGCGTAAACCGCCTCGTCGACCAGCAGGATGCCGTCTGCATTTTGCAGGCGGCGACGCAGACGCTCGCGTACAATGTCATCACTGTAGTCAGCTTCCGCCGCGGCCAGCCATACTGCCAGGCAGCCGGGATTGTAGAAAACATCTTTCGGCCGCAGGTGATCGCCGCGTTTAACCGACGGCACACCTTTGATACGGGCCGTGGCCAGGAATTGCTCCACCGACTCGATCCGGATGGCGCTCTCGTCCGTCGCCTTGCCGGCGTCGGCGGGCTCGTACGTCTGGTTCGACCGTACGCCGTGCTGTGCGCCGCGGTTGATCGTCACACGATCGTCGCTGACCTCGACCACCTTCGGCAATCCCCGGCTCGTCAGGACGCGACCGAGGAACGGCTGAGAGAAGAACTCGCGGCGGGTGCGCAGCTCCGGCGTCTGCGTCAGGTCGTAGCGCGGATCGCGTAGCCGCTCGTTTACGTACGCGAGGATCTCGCGGTAGGTGACCTCACCGTTTCGGTTGGCGTCCGCCGGCCCGGAGAGCCCCTCGGCCAGCAACCACGTAAACGCCCCGCGGCGGGCGTAGCGTTCGCCCACGCGGACCCGGATCTCCTCGGAGGTCTGGGCGTCAGCACAGCTCGTTAGTGCAACGTAATTTGCCCGCACTTCGTCGATGATCTGTTCTGCTCCGCGCGTCGCGTTGGCAGCCCCGCTGTTGTCGGAACGGAGCTGGCCGGCCCCGGCACGCGAAGCCGAATCCGCCGCGAACGTCGTCGGTGGGCGGAAGAACACGTCCTTGTACCTGCTCCCCCCGGGCGGCGGGATGTACTTGGGGACGCTCTGGGCGGTGTCGATGGTCTCGATGCCGCGGAGGCGGCCGTTGATGCTCTTGGTGATCGAGCCACTATGGCAGGCGTCGACGATGACCAGGACGTTACGGCCGTCGAGGAGGCGCAGCCGCTCATTGAGTTCGTCGTCGAGGATGGAGTTGGCCTGCGTCTCAGGGTTGTAGTCAACCGCGCAGAGGACCTCGTCGTATCCATCGGGCTCTTCCGGCTTATCGGCTCCACACTGCTTCTGCGACCCATGGCCGCTGTAGTACAGTAGTACGCGGTCACCGGGCTGCGTCCCTGCGATAAGCCAAACATCGATCGCATCGAGGATTCCAGCCCGCGTGGCGTCGCCTCTGATCAGCACACGGATTTGCCCGTTGACAAAGCCGTAATCGTCAATCAGCACCCGCCGCATCGCCTCGACGTCGTCCTCGCAGCCGCGCAGGTCTCTAATGCGCGAGTCCTGATAGTCGTTGATGCCGATCAGCAGGGCACGATCGGCCCCGAACGCCTGGTAAACAAGAGTGTGGGCCAAGATGAGTGCGGCCAAGGCCCGGACGTGCGGTAATCCTGGTCGACGACACAAGCTAGCCATGTGCTTCACCGGCTCCTGCCGCGCGCGCCCGGCGGTTGCACGATCAGTTGTGATTCAGTTTGATCGTGTGGATCAACAGTTCATCCGCATTGTTGCTCTGCGTCGCCACGTATGTCGCCGGCGAGTAGTTCGGTTGCGGTGCAGGCGTTGCGGGCGGCTGCTCCGGTTGCGGGAGCGTCGGCTGAGGGACAACCGTCTGTCCTTCCTCGACGTAGACGATGTCCTTGGTGTCGCCGGACTTCACGCGTTCGGTGCGCTGCTCGATCAGTACGCCGATCGTTTCCTGCCAGACCGTCCATTCGATCGTCGGCGAGGCGGTCGGGTGGTCAAGCTGATGCAGCGGTTTGTGGCTGAAGAAGACGAACAGCTCTTCCGTACCGGGCAGTCGGTCAAACTCGAACCAGCCCGTGGCCGGCACGACGTAGTCCGTATGTGCCGGGATGCGGTTTCTGCCGCCATTGATCCGGGGATCCGGGAACAGCACGTGTCCCTTGCCGCTGGTGCCGCGGTTGAAGATGTAGCAGTACCCGTCGGCGTTCGCCTGAAAAACGATCCGAAACTGGTCGCCGCTGTGGAACTGGTACCCCTCCGGCACGAACGAAATGTAGTCGCCGCGGCGGAGCAGGATCTGGTACCGCAGGCCGAGCGGCGCCGGCTGCTGGGGTGCCGGCGGTTCCGGGCGGTAGAAGATGTCCTTGGCCTGCTTCTCGGCCTTGCCGGTGGCTTCCATCGACTTGTCTGCTCCGACCTTCTTCGTTTCCTGCTTGCCCTTCGGCTTCTCCTGGGCAACCGCCGGGCCCACGACGAAGGTCGCGAGCAGGATCGCCACCGCGACTTTTCTAGGTTCGATCGTCATTTGTCTGCTCCTTTGAAATAGCTGCCTGCCGTTCTCTTCGGAGCCCCCATGAAACGAATGGGAGCCGACGTTTCTCACTAATAGGACCCGTCATTGTCACGTATTTGCGCCGAATGTTCAAAAAGCGCCGTGGGGGGAGCCAGTCTACGGGGCGGGCCGGCCCAGCCGGCGGTCGACATCCCTCATCCGCGGATGATCCGGCGCGGTTTTCTTCAGTTGCAGCAGGTGCTCGCGGGCCCGGTCGATCTGGTCAGCTTCGTCGGCGGCCAGGGCGGCGTTGAGCCGGTACTCCACCCGATCCGGAGCCAGCTCGATCGCTCGCTCGAATGCTGCCAAGGCGGCTTCGAACTCGTTCTCGTGGAACAGTGCCAGCCCGTGGGCATTGTGTGCGGACGCATCCCGGGGAGCGGCGGCGACCCATTGCTGGCCGTACTTCGCGGCATCGTGGAAAAAGCGTGCCGAAAGCGCCAGGCGCGCGGCCAGTGCCAGGGCCTTGACCGCCGGCTCGGACTTCGCCAACTCCGGTTCCAGCTTCCCCAGCAGACTGCGGTACTCGGCTTCCGTGATTGCCGGCTCGGTATCACCCCGCATGCCACGATGACTTAACTCCAGCCCGAAATCGGTTAGTGGCGCGTCGGCAGAAACCAGATATGTGGTATCAAGACCATAATCACTCGGCGGGCCCGGCCGCAGTCCGAAATATAGCCCGGCTCCAACCACGAGCAGCAAACACGCCGCGACGGCGTATGTGGAAGCCCGCCGCCACAGCTTGATAATCCGCGGTCCAGGTAATTCGCTTTCGGTTTCCTGATCCTGAACTTCGACCTTGTCCTCAAAACCGGCAGCCGTCTGCCCCCCGGCGATTTCCACCGTTTCGTCCCATTCCCGGACAATCGCCGCCATCCGGCGACGGCAATCCGGGCATTGCTGGACATGGGCGAGCAAATCATCCCGCTCCAGCGACGAAATCAACCCGTCGGCCAGCAGGGCCCAGAGGTTATCGTCCGGGTGCTCGCCGGGCACAGAGGCACCGCGACCGCTGTGACGGTCATACGCACGAGCCACATATTCAGCAAGGCGCTTGTTCATCGATCTCTCTTACAGACCGGCCGGCAGCAACGATTTGCGCTTCCGATTATGCGCGATCATACACGCCGCGACCAGGGGATACCGTCTCCGTACGACATTTCGCGCACCCGCGCCGGTTATCCCCGCGCAGACAACGTGCCTGGCAATGATAACCTCGCTGTTCGCGCATAGTTCAGTATAATCGCTGCGTTAGCCGGTGCGACATTGAGCGATTCACGCGGAAAACCAGCAAACGCCGTTGACGAAGCGGCGGGACTGCACCAGTTGGCGACGGAAACTCTCCGCCGACTGGGATACGCGGATGAGACGGCCTCGCCTGCGTGCCTGACTGCGTTGACTACTGCCTACCGAAACGCGCTCGTGTACCATCGGGCCAAATTCAACGAAGCTGGCCGGCCCACGGAAACACACGCGCTCCTCGAGGCCCTCGCCAGCGGCCGCTTCGCGTATGGCGTGCGCGAGGGCGTGAACCTGTGGGAGGACGTAACTCTCGCCGCGCTGCTGGCCCGGCGGGACGAGCACGCGGTCGAGGTGCTGCGCGGACGGTTCGAGCAGCGCATCGCCGGCTGGCAACGGCGGTACGCGCGGCGCGAGCCCTACTTGTTCGAGGATTTCATGGCCGATCTGCTACTGCCGCGTAAACGCTCCGGACCGCGGATCGAGAGCTACAAAGGCCACGGGCCGCTGGATAGCTGGCTCAAGCAAGTGTTTATCAGTATTTGGCGCAAGCGCGGTCCCGTCGAACCGTCGGCCGTCAAACAACCCGCCGGTGCCGAAAAGGAGGACGATCCGGCGGAACGTGTCCCGACGCACGAGGAGACTCCGGACGAGCGCTACGCGCGACTCGAGTGTGCTGAGCGGCTCAAGCCGGTGATCAGCGCATGTGTCGAGCGGCTCGAACCGACCCGCCGGACCGTGTTGCTCATGGCGATCGTGGACGGCACACCGCAGAAACGTCTCGCCCAGCTCTATGGTGTCCCGGACTACAAGATCACCCGGCTCAAGCAGTCGTCGCTCAAACAGATCGCCGACGAGTTCATGGAGATTGCGCGCCGCGTGGCCCGGATGGGCGACGAGGCCGTTCGGCAGTGCATCGAATTGCTGCTGGCGAGGTTTCCTGCAGCCTAGTGCTCCGTCAACGCTGATTTGACGGGTTGCGTATCGATCGGGATGTGTGCCACTGCTCTTGAGCAGTGCTAAGCTTCGCCGCGTGCACCGAGATCGTTAAGAAACACTGCTCAAGAGCAGTGGCACACCAGCCCGTCAATTGAGGGTTGACGGAGCACTAGCGTAAGTTTACTACGCTT